>JAITGZ010000114.1 GCA_031280335.1 Deltaproteobacteria bacterium
GCTACAATTTGTCATGGCGGTCCTCTTTGTAGATTGAGTCTTAAGTAACTAAAATCTATCAAAAAATAAGAGGATCCGCCATTCTTTTATGCAATATCCGGGTTAGAGCAATTTCAAAGCGAAATTGCTCTAAGGGCCGGCTGAATAAACGCGGCCTCGCCATGGTAAGACCATAGCGAGGCCGCGTTTATTTTGAAAGAGGGGTTTGGGTTATATGGAGTAGCGCAGGCTCAGCACGCCTTCCACCGCTGTGAATTTGGCCTCGTATTGGCTTTGCAGGGTGACGGCGGGTATGACGGGGTCAGGGCCGGCCACGATAGCCGAAGTTTTGCCGTAGTCGGCGTATCTTGCGCCTATGTCCAGGTTGAGGCGGTCGCCCAGATAAATGGAACAGCCAAGGCCGGCATTCCAGGCAAAACCCGTATTCCAGCTTGAGTTTTTTCTGGTGGGGGTTGTGCCGAAAGCATGCCTGTAGGAAGTGCTGAGGTCCGCGCTGGTGAGGGCCAGCCCCGCGCCCGCGCCGATATACAGGCTGAAGTCGTAACCTGTATGCAGATCCAGAAACACGTTGAAAAAGGCATTATATATGCCTATTTCCGCTTCCATTGTCCTGGTGATGTTTCCAATAATGTAAGGCATGGAACGCTGCAGTTTATGGGAATAATTAGTGCGGGACATGGCTTCAATCTCAAAACGCAGCGGCACGTCGCTGTTGGGGTAGAAATCATAACCCACAGCCAGCCCGAAGCCGCCGGCCCCGGCGCGCCTGGCTTTCGCCTCGCGATCAATATTTTTTGCAGGGTTGTAGCTGAAGCTATCGACAATCAAGAGATCGGCATCGGTTATGGAACTGTACAGTCCTTTGGGGGCCACATAAAAGCCCGTAAAGTCGTCAACAGCCCCCAAAGCAGGAGAGGCCGTAACGGCCGTCAGGATCAGGACAGCCAAGCTGAACAGATTTTTTTTACATGTGCGTCCGGGCATAGTTAACCTCCAATGATACTCCCGCAGAAGACGTTTTCTTACAAGGCTTATCGTGTATGAGGGCAAAAACTATATGGCGAGGTATCACTCAAGGCGTTTTTTTACGTAAAAGCACTTCATCGCGCCCGTCCTGTTCGTCGAGCAAGACATCCACCCGCTCGTCCGGCCCCGCCATGATGCGCTCCGCCGCATAATCGGCGTGAATGGGCAGTTCGCGCCCGCCGCGATCCGCCAGAACCACCCGTTCCATTTTGCGGGGCCGCCCGTAATCGGCCAGTGCTTCCATGGCCGCGCGCACCGTACGCCCGGTGTACAGCACGTCATCCACCAGAAGGATGATCCGTCCCTGCACCGCAAAATTCAGGGCCGTACGTCCGACCACAGCCCTGGGTCCCAGAGTGGTCCAATCATCGCGGTACAGGTTTATGTCCAACACCCCTTCGGGCAGGGATATGTCCAGACGCTGACGCAGCAAACGTCCCAAACGCCGGGCCAGATATACCCCGCGCCGCTGTATGCCGATCAAGGCCAGCTGCGCGCCGTCCGCAGCGTGCCGGGAGCTTATTTCATCCGCCAGGCGTTCCAGACAGTTCCGGATGTCTTCCGCATTCATCAAAGAACGCACGGGCGATGCATCCATAATTATATTCCTTATTATATTTCCAGTTTCTCTGAAACTTTAATCAGGGAAGAGTCCTTATGTCAATGGGATCGTCAATTTCGGCCATGCCGCAGTCTTGCCGGGCACAACCCCGGCTTAAACGCCTGCCGGACGCGGCAGGCCGCAGCGGCGTGCGGCATGGTATATTAAGGGGGTCTGGGGTGCCTTGCCATTGTGCCAAGGGGCGGCATCGATGCTGTCGCTATCCGTAAGGCGGACTTGCCGCCTAACGGCTACCGCAAGGCGGCCTGCCGCCTAACGACTACCGCAAGGATAAGGCTGCGCCTGGGCGAACATGCCCCTTTCTTATTTCCCCCAGCGGGGTTCGGGGCGGAGCCCCGAATTAATCAGTGTTTCCCTGGTATGCCCTAAAGTGCTTTAGTCAGGCAATGACGGCTCCGGCGTAGCCGACCACGCTGCGCATATCCGCCCCGTAAGCCCGGCCGGTTATGCCCGAACTGGTGTGCGCGACCGTATGGCAGCGCGCGGCCCCAAGCTCGCGGCAGGCGCAGAGCATCATAGTCATGGGCGCAAAGCCGCACATGCTGATTTTTTCGCGCACACAGACCTGAAACAATCCCTCCGGATCAAGCTTTTCAATCTGTTCCAGAGCCAGCCGGTCCAGCTTCTGCCCCTGTTCATGCGGCAGATAGTGGCTCATGTCCGAACTGGTCAGCAGCAGGGATGCCCGGCCCGCCTCCCGCAGACTCCGCGCCAGTGCCGCCAGGGCGCGTCCCGCCCGGGCGAGTTTATCCAGGTTATACTCGCACACGCACAGGGGGATGATGCGGAGTTTTTCCCGCCGCATCTGCAGAAAAGGCAGAATCACCTCCAGGGAATGTTCGCGCAGATGGGCGGAGGTATCGGCCGTAAACAGGCCCGCCCCTTCCGGGCTGTTCATCAGGCTCTCCACTCCTTCGCCGTCCACCGGAACATTGCCCAGGGGCGTATGCCAGTGCCCCCCCGGCCACAGAGAGAGGGACGGCCCAAGCCCCGTGTGGTTGGGCCCCAGCAGAATAACGGTTTCAGGCACAGCAACGCGGGCCAGGGTCAGCCCGGCCACCTTGCCGGAAAAAACATAGCCGGCGTGGGGGAGCATACAGCCCAGGGCGGGTTGTTCGAGGCCGGCCTGTCCCAGAAAAACCTCTAATTCCGAACGCAGGGCCGCCGCCTTGGCGGTGTAGAATTTGCCGGCCGCCACGGGCAGGCGCGCGGGTTCGCTCATGGCATTCTCCTTCAGGACATTCAAGTTTTGACATTACTCCTGCCGGGGAACCGCCTCCGGCCGCCGCCAAAGAAACCAAATGGGCGTGTTTACCCAGGTGCCCAGAGAGTATATTAACT
This sequence comes from Deltaproteobacteria bacterium, assembly GCA_031280335.1. Classification (GTDB taxonomy): domain Bacteria; phylum Desulfobacterota; class Desulfovibrionia; order Desulfovibrionales; family Desulfovibrionaceae; genus WRHT01. The sequence goes on from JAITGZ010000114.1 coordinate 2,990, forward strand.
TTTGATTATCATTGTTAAAATGTTCTAACTGGCTCGATTTTGCTCCAAGTCGGCCAGTTTGCCTTTGCACAGGTCCAGCAGCAGGCGATCATGGAATTTTTCCGCCAGGGTGATGTGCCGTTGCAGCAGGTTTTTTTGTAGTTCCGGGTCGCTTTGTACGGCGGTGATGTCCGCGAGCAGATGTTCGCCGTACCGGCGCATTTCCTGGGGGTCGTGGCTATTGGTCATGCGCAGCAGCTTAAGGGCGGCCTTTCTGGTGGGATAAAACTCGGTCAGGCGCGCCTGAAGGTAGGCGGCTTCCAGGTGTTTACCCTGTGTTTCCAGCATATCCGCCAGGGTTTCGTACCCCCAGGCCCAGTAAGGGTTGTCCGTTATACCTTGCAGCAGGGCCGCCGGTCTTTGCGCCGGGTCCAGGGCGGCCACGGCGGCGCGCAGTTCAGCGTCCCGTTCCGGGGGAGTGAGCAGGCTTTGCCCCAGAAGGTCGTTGATCACGGCGCAAAAACCGTCACGCACGCCGTGCTGGTGCAGATCGGGGTAGATGTAGTCCAGGCAGCGCTGGTTGAACAGTATGCCGTTGTCATTGTCATGGGTGAAACGCCCGGCGGATTTGCTTTCGAGGTGGATGACGCGCGCGGCGGGGACGCAGCGCAGCTTGTGCCCCGCCCGGCGCAGGCGCAGGCATAGGTCCATATCCTCATAGCCGTTGCGGTAGCCTTCAAAAAATCCCTCGGCCGCCTGAAAAACGGTGGCGGGCAGCATCATGGCCGCGCCGGTTATGGCTTGCAGCCGCCGCGTTCTGCCCACTGCGGGATGATCCGTCTTAAAGCCGCTGTAAAGGTGTATGGGCGATCGGGTGGAAAACGCTATGCCCAGGTGTTGTACGCTCTGGTCCGGGTAAAGCAGCAAAGGCCCGGCCGCTCCCGGCGGGTTTTCTTCCTGAAAGACGCGCAGCAGGGGGGGGAGCCATTCCGGGGTTAGCAGGGTGTCGTTATTGAGAAAAAAAAGCAGCGGGGCACCGGCGCTTTGGGCGGCGGCGTTACAGGCTGGACCGAAGTTGCGGTTGCTCTCAAAGCGCAGCAAACGGAAGCGAGGGCCGAAGAGTTCCGTCCCCAGAGGGGCCAGGGCTTTGGCCGTGGCATCGCTGGAGGCGTTGTCCGCCACGATGACCTCGAAGTTTTCGCCCGGCGTGTGCCGGCGCAGGCTGCACAGGCAGTCGCGGGTGATCTCCCATTGGTTGAAGACGGGGATGATGATGGAAAGCAGCGTTTCAGACATCTTTTACTCCTACGTCCATGATCGGAGCGGGCGGAGCGCCAAGGCCGTTCATCCATTCCCTAAAGGCGAGTTCAGCGCGCCGGGCGTAGAGGGCTTTGCGGTCAGCCTTGCCCGCGCGGGCTTCCAGGGCTGGCATGAGGCCATATTGGATGTTGCTGGGCTGAAAGTTATCCGTGGCGGAGCGCAGATGCAGCAACAGCGCTCCCAGGGCGCTTTGCGGCGGGGGTGGGGGCAGGTCGCGGCCGCGCGCGTGCGCGGCCAGGAGCAGGCCGAGCCAGAGGCCGCAAGCGGCGGATTCCACATAACCCTCCACCCCGGTGATCTGCCCGGCCAGAAAGATGTGCGGCGCGGCGCGCAGGGAGAGGTCCGGGTTCAGTACGCGGGGGGCGTTGACAAAGGTATTGCGGTGCATGCTGCCATAGCGCGCGAAACGGGCTTGTTCCATGCCGGGGATGAGGCGGAATATCCGTTCTTGCTCCCGCTGCGTCAGTTTGGTCTGGCAGCCCACCAGGTTGAACATGCTGCGGTTCAAGTTCTCCGCCCGCAGTTGCAGCAAGGCAAAGGGGCGGCGTCCGCTGCGCGGATCGGTGAAGCCCACGGGCTTGAGGGGGCCGAAGGCTAAGGTGCGCTCGCCGCGCTCGGCCAGGGCCTCAATGGGCATACAGCCTTCAAAATGGATGATTTTTTCAAAGTCTTTGGCAGGGGTTTTTTCCGCCTCCAGCAGGGCATGGTAAAAGACCAGGTATTCTTCGCGGTTCATGGGGCAGTTGAGGTAATCCCCCTCCCCCTGACCATAGCGCGAACCGGAGAAGATAATCTCCCGGTTCAGACTCTCGCCTTCCACAATGGGCGCGATGGCATCGTAAAAATACAGGCTTTCGCCGCCCAGCAGGCGCAGGAGCGAGCGGCTTAGAGATTCACCGGCCAGGGGGCCGGCGCATACGGCCAGGAGCACATCGGAGATTGTCGGGGAAGGAACCACGTACCTCGCCCTCCTGAACCCGTTCAGGCCGGTTTCCAACGATGGTTTAATGTCCGGGGGGTCTGGGGG
>JAITGZ010000156.1 GCA_031280335.1 Deltaproteobacteria bacterium
GAGTGGGGCAAGGCACTGCTCGGCAAGGCCCCTTGGCTCAGCAGCAAGGTAATGACCGTGCCCACAGCCATGCTCATCGGCGTTGTTCTGGGCATGCTGGCGACCCGCACCAACCCCACCGCCGCCATAAAGGACTTTTTTAAAGGCGCGGGCGATGGTTACGCTTCCATCATGGGCATCATTATCGCGGCGGGCGTGTTTGTGGCCGGGATCAGGGCCTGCGGTCTGCAGCAGGCGGGCATTGAGGCATTGCAGCAGGCCAGTGATGCGGTCAAGTGGGCCGCCGGCATCGGACCCTTTCTGCTGGGCATGGTCAGCGGTTCAGGTGATGCGGCCGCTTTGGCTTTTAACAAGGCCATAACCCCCAACGCGACGGATTTCGGCATGAGCATAGCCCAACTCGGCTCCATCGCCACTCTTGGCGCAGCCCTGGGTCGTACCATGAGCCCCTTGGCTGGCGCGGCCATAGTCTGCGCGGGCCTGGCCGGGGTCAACCCGGTGGAAATAGCCAAGCGCAACGCCCCGGGCATGCTCATTGCCCTTGTGGTGATTATCCTGATGCTTGGTTAGAGGTATATTATGAGTGATACATTGAATCAGAAAGTCAAAGACCTGTTGCCGGCCATGATTCGTTGCCGCCGGGATTTGCACAAATACGCCGAATCCGGCTGGACGGAGTTTCGCACGGCGTCCCTTGTGGCCGCCCGCCTTAAGGAATTGGGCTACAGCCTGACCACCGGGGCGGCGGCGGTAAAAAAGGAATCCATGATGGGCGCGCCGGCCCCTAATGTACTTAAGGCGCACCAGGAAAGGGCCGTAAGCCAGGGGGCGGATCCGGCCCTGGTGGCTGGCATGGAAGGAGGGTTGACCGGCTTGTGGGCGGATCTGCCTTGCGGCGGCCCCGGCCCGCGTTTTGCATTGCGTTTTGATATGGATGCCAATGACGCCGTGGAGACGGACGCTCCCGGGCACGTCCCCAACAAGGGCGGTTTCGCTTCGATCAATAAGGGGGTCATGCATGCCTGCGCCCATGACGGACATGTGGCCATAGGGCTGGCGGTGGCGGAACTGCTTGCGGAGCTTAAGGACAGTCTGAAAGGCTCCATCCGTCTTATCTTTCAGCCAGCAGAAGAAGGCGTGCGCGGGGCCGCGCCCATGGTGGACGCCGGGTGCGTGCGCGAGGTGGATTTTATACTGGGCGTGCATATGGGGGTAAAGGCGGACAAGAAGGGACTGCTCATCTGCGGGGCCAGAAAGTTTTTGGCCACCAGCAAATGGGATGTGCGCATTCAGGGTAAATCTTCCCATGCCGGCTCAGACCCGCACATGGGGCGCAACGCCCTGCTGGCCGCCTGCGCGGCCGCCCTTAACCTGCACGCCATCTCCCGCCACGGCGAAGGCCCCACGCGCATTACCGTGGGCAAGCTGGAGGCTGGTCAGGGGCGCAACGTGATCCCGCCAAATGCCTTTATGGCCTTGGAAACGCGCGGAGCCACCACGGAACTCAACGACTACATGACCAGCGAGGCTGCGCGCATCATCAAGGCGGCGGCGGAGATGTGGGGCTGCACTTACGCCGTCTCCACGGTGGGCGGCACCAAAAGCGGCGAGAGCAGCGAGGCTATGGTGGACGAGATATGTTCCCTGGCGCGCGCCATGCCGGCCTTTTCGGATGTGCGCGGCATAGAGGATTTTACCGGCAGCGAAGACTTCGCCCATATGATGACCGAAGTGCAGCGGCAGGGCGGCCTGGGCACATACATCCAGGTGGGGACGATCCTTAAGGCCGGGCACCACAATGACCATTTTGACTTTGACGAGGATGACCTGGCCCCGGCGGCGGAGCTTTTGGTCAGGGTGGTCAGGCATTATCTGGGCGGGAAAAAATAACTTTAAAGCTGTAAGGAGGGAGGCGTCCGCCTCCCTCCCGCATAGGGCACAAGATACGTATGGATGATAAAAATTGGATGATGGAGGCGCTGAAGCATCTTTCGCGCATAGGCCGTACAGGGCAGGACGGCTCCAATCGCCTGGCCTTTACAAAGGAAGATGCCGAGGCCAGGGCGTATTTTAAGGGGCTGATGACCGAAAGCGGTTTGGCGGTGCGCGAAGACGCCTTCGGTAACATCATCGGCCGCCTGGAAGGGAGTGAGCCGGGGCTGGCCGCTGTGGCTACGGGCTCGCACCTGGATACAGTGCCCAACGGCGGGCATTACGATGGTATGGCGGGCTGCGCGGCTTCCCTTGCGGCCGTACGCAGCCTGCGGCGGCGCGGTACTTTGCGCCGCCCGCTGGAGGTTATTGTCTTTCAGATGGAAGAATCCAGCCGTTTTTCCCTGGCCACTTTCGGCAGTAAGGTGATGGCGGGCAAGGCCGACCTGGATCTGGCCCGCCGGGCGAAGGACAAGGAAGGCATAAGCCTGCCTGACGCCATGCGCGCCCAAGGCTATGACTTTGAGGCCCTGCCCCGGGCCGGGCGCAAGAAAGGCGAGTTGGCTTGCTTTGTGGAAATGCACATTGAACAAAGCCCCATCTTGGAAGAAAAAGGTCTGCCGGTGGGCATAGTAACGGCCATTGCCGCCCCCATCCGATCGCGGGTGGAGATAACCGGCAAGGCCAGCCATTCCGGCAGCACGGTCATGAACAATCGCCTGGACGCTTTGGTGACAGCCGCTGATTTGGTGCTGGCCGTGCGGGCTGTGGGCAACCGTTTTTCCCGCCGCGAAATAGTGGCCACAGTGGGCAATCTGGTAGTGCGGCCCGGGGCCATGAATGTGGTGCCGGGCGGGGCGGAGCTGTGGATTGACCTGCGCGGCACGAGCCGTGAGGCCATGGACGAGGCCCAGGCAGCCATCCTCAAGGCGGCGGAGGGTCTTGCGGCCAAGCATGGGATGCCGGTGGTCTTTCATCCCCTGGGGGCGGATGATCCGGTGCGCATGACTCCAGGCATTGTAGATCTCATGGGCGAAGCCAGCCGGGATTTGCGTATTCCTTCCACCCCCATAGTCAGCGGTGCCGGGCACGATACCATGAACATGGCCGCCCTGGGCGAGGTGGGCATGATTTTTGTGCGCAACCGGGATGGTTTGAGCCATCACCATGAAGAATATGCCGCTCCGGAGGACCTTATGTCCGGTTTGGACTTGTTGACGGAAACTTTATACCGTCTGGCCATGCGGGCGGAAGGGAGCTGAAGGCCATGAGCCGGGTGGAAAAGGATTTTTTGGGCGAGAGGGAACTGCCGGATGATGTATATTACGGGGTACAGACCCTGCGCGCCAAGGAAAACTTCAATATAACCGGCTTGCCCATGTCGCGGGAGCCGGTGATGATCAAGGCCCTGGCGCAGGTGAAAAAAGCGGCGGCCATCACCAACCGCGAACTGGGGGTTTTGGACGCGGACAAGGCGGCGGCCGTGTGTTTGGCTTGCGATCGCCTCATTGCCGGCGAGTTCGCGGATCAGTTTGTTACGGATTTCATCCAGGGTGGGGCGGGTACATCGGTCAACATGAACGCCAATGAGGTCATTGCCAACGTGGCCCTGGAACGCTTGGGCAAACCCAAAGGGGCCTATGACGTCATCAGCCCCAACGACCATGTGAACTGTTCGCAGTCCACCAACGATGTTTACCCTACAGCTTTTCGCCTGGCGCTGATCCTGCGCCTGGAGGATTACGCCCATAGCCTTAAGGAGTTGGAAAAGGCCTTCGCCCAAAAGGGAGAGGAATTTATCCATGTGCTGAAGATGGGGCGCACCCATCTGCAGGATGCCGTGCCCATGTCCATGGGCGCGGAGTTTCACGGTTTTGCCACCACCATCGGCGAAGAGAGCCAGCGTATCCGCGAAGCCATGAATCTGTTGAAAGAGATCAATCTTGGGGCCACGGCCATAGGCACATCGGTGAACGTGCCGGAAGGTTACCCGGCGCTGGCTGTGCGGCATCTGGCCGAACTTACCGGCATAGATTTCTCCCTCTCTCCGGATTTGGTGGAAGCCACCTCGGACACCGGGGCCTATGTCCAGCTTTCCGGTGTGCTTAAACGCACGGCGGTCAAGCTGACCAAAATTTGCAACGATCTGCGTTTGCTTTCTTCCGGCCCGCGTTGCGGGTTCAACGAGATACTCCTGCCGCAGCTGCAGCCTGGCTCTTCCATTATGCCAGGCAAGGTCAATCCGGTTATTCCCGAAGTGGTCAATCAGGCCGGTTTTCTGGTTATCGGCATGGATTTGACCGTTACCCTGGCCGCTTCCGCCGGGCAGTTACAGCTCAATGTCATGGAGCCGGTGATGGGTTTTGCCCTGTTCAGTTCCATCAATGCCATGCAAAACGCGGTCAAGAGCCTGAACGTAAATTGCGTCAGGGGGATCAGGGCCAATGAGGATCGCGATAGGCAGATGGTCATGGACTCCTTGGGCATAGTAACGCAGCTAAGCCCGATTTTGGGGTATAAAAAATGCTCCGAAATAGCCCGTGAAGGCTTTGCGCACAATAAATCCGTTCACGACATCGTAGTGGTGGAACAAAAATTGCTCACCCAGGAAAAATGGGATGAAATTTTTTCTTTTGAAAACCTGATTCATCCCAAGTTGATTAAACAATGAGGCAAGAAGGGCGGCAACTCGGTGCGCCTGCGGAGCGGTTATGCTTATAAAATCCATTTCTTCCATATCTTTGGTTTTATTGGTGATTTTTGCCATACTGGCCCTCGCTTGCGGGTCCGGCGGGCTTTGTGCCGTGATTTTTTCCACTTTGACCGTCATTTGGTCCCTGGTCTGCATTGTCTTGTCCATTTTGGAGCGTCGTTTTAATCGCAAGCTGTGGTCGGATATGGGGAATTACGCCTTGTCCGTGGGCAGCGGCGAGGTTAAAACCAAGCCACAGAACGATGATGCGCAGCCCCTGGCTGAGGCGTTGCTGTCCCTGGACGCCCGCCTGTGCGCCCAGGAAGAACGGCTTAAGGCTGAAACAGAGCGTGCCCGGGAGTTGGAACGTGCGGCGGCGGAGAGCGATCAGGACGCCGCCCAGGCGCGGGAACAGATATCTATGTTGGAGAAACGCAGGCAGGATCTGGCGGATCAGACCTCACAGGTATGCGCGGGTTTGGCGCACGACATCCGCGCCCTTTCCCGTATGGTGGTTGAAGTGGGCGAAGGCGCGGAGACGCAGCGTTTTCGCCTTAATGACACGGCTGAAACCATGGACAAGATCGCCGGCAGCGCGGGAGAAGTTACGCGCAGCGTGCATATAGCCTCGACCCAGGCCGAAGAATCCAGGTCCAAGGCTCAGACCGGGGCACAGCAGTTAAGCGATGCGGTCAGCAATATTGAACATGTAAAGTCGGTTACCCTGTCTTTGCGGGATGCCATGAACCTGATGGATGAAAGGACGGCCAACATCAATAAGGTTATGGGCGTAATCAGCGAGGTGGCGGATCAAACCAACCTGCTGGCCCTGAACGCGGCCATTGAAGCGGCCCGCGCCGGCGAAGCCGGGCGCGGTTTTGCCGTGGTGGCGGACGAAGTGCGCAAACTGGCGGAAAAAACCATGCAGGCCACATCGGAGGTACACCAGGTCGTGGGTGACATCCAGGAGACGGCCAGCAGCAATAAACAGGCTGTTTCCGAAGCGGCGGACATTATTGTGCGCAGCGCCGAGCAGGCCTCCATGGCGGGCGAAACCATGTCGCAGATTGTTACGGATATGGACGCCACCGCCGTGCAATTCAGCAGCATCGGCAAATCAACGGAAGATCAATTGGCCGGCAGCGCTCAAACCAACGATTCTCTTGAGCTCATTTCATCGGTAGCGGCGGAAACGGCCGACCAGATGCAGCATTTTACCGCTGCTCTGGTCAAAATATCCGATAATATGGAGATGCTGGAAGATACGATATATAAGCTCAGAGCGGGCGGGGCGTCCG
>JAITGZ010000255.1 GCA_031280335.1 Deltaproteobacteria bacterium
CCTGAAGGCCGGGGTCTCAGACCACAAAGGAATAGAAGATGAAAAGAATTTTTCCCCATACGGATTTATACGGTTTTACGGATCACGCCTTATCCCTTGGGCGGGGCAATGTGGAGACGGCGCGGGCCTTGCTGGCGGCCGGGGTGAAGATAATCCAGTATCGGGAAAAAGAGCGCAAAATGGGTGTGATGCTGGAAGAGTGTCTGGTCATAGGCACCTTGGCGCGTGAGGCTGGGGCCTGCTTCATTGTTAATGACCATGTGGATATAGCCTTGCTTGTGGATGCGGATGGGGTGCATGTGGGGCAGGATGACTTGCCGGCGAGGGCGGTGCGGCGGCTTTTGGGGCCGGATAAAATCATCGGCGTTTCCACCCATGCCCCGGAGCAAGCCTTGGCTGCTGTGGCGGATGGGGCGGACTACATAGGAGTGGGCCCGATCTTTGCCACCAGCACTAAAAAGGATGTCTGCGCCCCGGTGGGGCTGGATTATCTGCGTTGGGCGGCGGAACATATAAATATACCTTTTACGGCCATCGGCGGCCTTTCGCCGTCTAATCTGGGGGAGGCGGCCCGGGCCGGAGCGCGTTGCTGCGCCTTGATCTCAGCCCTTGTCTCCAAATCCGACATAGGCCTGGCCGTGGCCGAAGCGCGCGCGGCCTTGCGCGCGGGATGAAATATGGCGGAATACCCCAATATTCTAAGCATAGCCGGTTCCGATTCCGGCGGCGGGGCGGGCGTACAGGCGGATTTAAAAACCGCCACAGTACTGCGCGCCTTTGGTCTTTCAGTACTCACCGCGCTCACGGCCCAAAATGGGGCGGGGGTGGCGGGCTTTGCGGCGGCGGAGCCTGAGTTTGTCCTGTTGCAGTACCGGACGGTGCTGGCGGGCTTTAAGATCGCCGCCGCCAAGACCGGTATGCTCTGCAACAGGGGGATCATGCGCGGTTTAGCCCCTGTATTGCGCGAGCGTGATTTTCCCCTGGTGGTGGATCCGGTCTGCGTCAGCCAATCCGGGCATGCGCTGCTGGAGCATGACGCCATGGGTGCCTTGCGTGATCTAATTGTGCCCTTGGCGGATTTGCTCACGCCCAACCTGCCGGAGGCGGAAGCCCTCACGGGCATGAGCATTTCCGGTCCGCGCGAAGTGGAGGCGGCGGCGCGTTTTTTGCGCGGCCTGGGAGCGGGGGCGGTTTTGATCAAGGGCGGCCATGCGCTTTTCGGTCAGGAAGAAGGCATGATGACTGATTGGCTTTGCCTGGGGGACGGCCCTGTGCTGGCCCTGAACCATCCACGTGTGCATACGTCCAACAACCACGGTACGGGCTGCACCCTTTCCGCCGCCATAGCCGTTTTTTTGGGTTCAGGCTTCAGCCTGGAAGAAGCGGTGCGCCGGGCGCAGGCCTTTTTACTGCGCGCACTGGAGACCAGCTTTAACCCCGGCTTGGGAGCCGGACCGGTCAATTTTCTTGCCGGGGCGGGGTTCTGAGGCTGTCGGGCCTGGTGGCGGATGGAATTCAGCGACAAAACAATTGTGTTGCGTGTGGGCGGCTTTAGGGAGTCAGATATCTGGCTGCGCCTGCTTTCTCCAGAGCGCGGGGTGTTTTCCGCCTTTGCCTTTGGCGGGGGCAAAAGCCGCCGCCGTTTCAGCGGCTGTCTGGACTTGTTCAACGAGGTGCTTTTTCAGGTAAAAAAAAGCCGGCACGGCGATTATCTGGCCCTGCAAGAAGGCGTGCTTTTGCACGGCCCGGACCGGCTGCGCCGGGACTGGCGGCGCATGGGCATGGCACGCAACTGCGCCTGTTTTGTGGAGGCCATGCCCATCAGTCCGGATAATGCCGCCGGGGCGCACGCCTTATTTGCGGATTTACTGAACAGCCTGGAAGGAACAAACACCTTATCCCAGTTTTTGCCGCTTTTTTTCAGAACTCGCCTGCTTTTTGAACAGGGTTACGCCTTCAATCCGGATCACTGCGGCCGCTGCGGCCGCCCCTGGGCAAAGGACGAAGCCGCCCTGCTGCCTCTGGCGGCGCAGGCCCCGCTTTGCCGTACCTGCGCCGCCGGGGGCGGTTCTGCTTCGGGCCCGCCCGGACGCGGCTTCATCCTGCCGGCTGAGGCCATAAAGGTTTTACATCGGGTCGTGAGCAGTCCGCTGCCCGCATGGGACTTTGCCGATTGCTCTTTGGGGGCGCAGCAGTCCTGCGCCAGGGCTATGGACGGTTTTTTGCGTTATAATGTCGGCCTGTATTGGGAAAATGGCCGTTTCAGGCAGGGATGAACGGCATGGAAAAAGCGGCGCTGTGTTTTTGCAACAGCAACCTGGCCTGGGGCGGAGGCGAGCGCTGGCACCTCACAGCTGCCCGCCACTTTGCCTCCCAAGGCTATACGGTAACCCTGGCCGCCGGCCGGGAAAGCGCTCTGGGACTGGCGGCGGCGCGGCTGCTGGAGCGGGAACCTGGGCTTGCCCTGCGGCTGCGCTTGGCGGATTGGCGTTTTGGCAACCTGGATTTTTTGCGTCCCATCAAAATGGCGCGTTTTGCCCATTTTTTACACATCCAGGGTATTCGCCGCCTGATTCTGGCTTTGCCGGCGGACTTAAAGGCCGGCGCAGCGGCGGTCAGGTTTTTATCCCCATCCAGCAGGCCGGATTTATTCTATCGCCGGGGCAGCGCCATCCCGGTCAGCCCCACCTGGACAAATCGTTTTTTCTACGGCGCGCTGCGCGGGGTCATTGCCAATTCGCAGGAAACCGCCAGAGGGGTCATGGCCGGCGGCAAGCTCATCGCCCCGTCCAAAATAAGCGTCATCTATAACGGAGTGGAGGCGGAAGAATTTGATCGCCTGCTGGCGGACCAGACCGGGGATACTCCATCACCCCGGCGCGGCGGGCCGGACCGGGCTTTGGTCATCGGCAACGCCGGGCGACTGACCAAGCAAAAAGGGCATAAATATCTCCTGCACATGAGCGCGGAGTTGAAAAAGCGGGGGGTTCGGCACCGCCTGCTCATGGCCGGCAGCGGCGAACTGCTGGAGGATCTTGAAAAGCTGGCCGCCCGCCTGGGCCTGGAGGCCGGCCGGGGCCTGGATTCGGACAAAGAAGTGGTCTTTGCCGGGTTCATGGAGAATATGGCTCCTTTTTGGCGTAAAATTGATATCTTTGTACTTGGCTCGCTCTGGGAAGGCTTCGGTTATGTGCTGGCGGAGGCCATGCTGGCGCAAAAGCCCATTTGCGCCTTTAACTGTAACAGTATGCCTGAGCTGGTTCTGGAAGGGCAAAACGGTTTTCTGGCCGCGCCGCCGCAGCCGGGCGAAGATGAGGCGGCGGGCGGACGTTTGGCGGAGATGGTTCTGCGCCTGCACGCCAAGCCGGACCTGGCGCACGGCTTGGGCCGGGCCGGGCGCGCCTTGTGCTTGGAGCGCTTCAGCCAAAAAAAGGCCATGGCCGCCCTGGAGCGGGTGCTGGATATATAAGGAGGGAACCCACCGCTTCGCCGGGCGAAGCCCGGCTCGCTCCGGCCTTCCGGACGGGAGCGGAACCACAAGGTAACAGAGGATGAAACACGTTTTCGCCCAAAACGTGCCTGCTTTGACCTCTTTTTTTTCCTGGCATAATGATCTTGAAAAGCCCCGGAGAAAGGCTTTTTGCACGGACGGCCGCAGCGCAAGCTTGGAGCTTGCGCTGCGGCCGTCAAAGTTTCTCCATGCCTCTTGTTTCTGGCCCGGATATTTCAAAAAGAATGGCGGATCATCTTATTTTTTGATAGATTTTAGTTGTTTAGAACAATTTCGCTTTGAAATTGCTCTAAAAAATACTTTCGTGCTTGCTCATGCAATATTCTGGATAGGGGCAACAGCCCTGACTGGAGAGGGAGTAACCGGATTAATCCGGTTCCACAGGTTCTGCGTTCAGCCGGCGGCCAGGGCGTGATCGTTCTCTGTGGACGATGGCGCTGGACTGGGTCTGATTCAGGCGAGCCTTAATGCGCTCAAGGTTGACGGAGGTGAAGCCGTTTTCCGCCGGGGCAAGTACAAAGAGTTCTTGCCGGGCCAGACCGTGATCATCCCATTGGGTGGGCGCGCCGCTCCAGGGCAGATCCGGCAAGGAGGCCAAGGCGGCATTGACTTCTTCCGGGTCGGGCTGTTCCGGCAGTTTCAGGGCGGCGGCCATGAGGGCGAAGTCATGGCCCAGGGAGAGCCAGAAATCCGCCGTAGTCCGCCGCAGGGCTGAGACGGAGCGCAGGTTGCCGGCGGAGATGGCCGGGTTTTGCGGATTCCAGCCGCCGGGGAATACCGCCAGGCGGAAATTGCGCAAGGGCAGGTGGTCTTGCGCGGTCAGACCGTGTTCCCAAAGGTTGGTGCCCATAAAGAGGATATTGTTTTCAATACAATAGAAAACATGTGATATCATATTGAAGGAATTGCTCCAGTTATCCGGCAGAAACATGGCTTGAAAGTCCAGCGGAAAATTATCCGGCGTATCCTGGGTGATCCCAAGGAAGTCCGAAACACTTTTCACCCAAAGCTGATATTGGGCGGACGGGTAGTATCCCGCCCGGGCCACTTTCAGCTCTTTTTCGGCAGCCAGGCTGTAAAAAAGATCAAACATCTGCCGGCTGTATTCTCCAGCGTCCGGGGCAAAAACGGCATAATCCGTCAGGCCCAGTCCGGAGGCAAAATCCAGCATCACCCGCGTCTGATCCTGGCGTGAGGGGAAAAAACGCCAAGCGGTCACTCCCTCGTCAGCTTCGTCCAGTTGCGGCAAAAAGGCGAAATAAAGCCGCTCTTCCAGGATCCCCAGGGATCGCAGGGCCAGGTAGTCCTCTCGCCGCAGGGGGCCGCCCACCAGACGCGCTTCGGGCGGCAGGGCCTTGAGCTTTTCCGTCCAGCCCGGCTCATCGCTGTCAATAACAAAAAGTCGCATGGCCCGGCCGTGGCGGCGCAGTCCGGATAAAGCCGCTTCCGTCCCTTGGACGATTTTTTCAGACAGATTGCCGTACTGACCGGAAAGCGGCAGTACCAGAACCAGGGCCTTGTTATGGACGCGAACTTTTTTCAGCGTCGTCCAGTCCGGCTGGTTCCAGACGCTGAACAGACTTTGATCCAAAAGCTGCGAGCCATCACGCAGATAGGCCAGGTTTTCTCTGGCCTGATCCTGGGTTTTGGATTCCCAGAACAGGCGGCGGGCGTTTTCCAGACGAATCAGGGCGTAGGGGTAGCGCGACTCGTTATACTCGTTGGTTGCCCCGAGCAGAAAGGGCAATTGGGAGGGGTTCACGCCATGCAGCAGGCGGAACAGGCGCATTTCCAGGGCACGCTTGTCCTGGGCGTCGCTTTCGCGGTATATGGCTTCAAATTGGGGCAGGGTTTCACGGCCTCCGCCACGCAGGCGGT
>JAITGZ010000011.1 GCA_031280335.1 Deltaproteobacteria bacterium
GCTGGTGAGTATGGTTACCCCCAAAAGCAGACAGGCGCGTCCGCGTCTGCGGGCCTCTTTTGCCGCCTCCACTGCGGCGCGGCACATGGATTCCCCCCCGCTCATATGCACATCGCACATGTCCGCGCCGGCCTCAATGGCCGCTTCCACCGCCCGTCCCACCGTATGGGGTATATCGTGAAGTTTCAGATCTAAAAAAATTTTGCCGCCCATTTTTTTAAGAGCAAAAAGCACATCCGGTCCGGCGCGGGTGAATAACTCCAGGCCGACCTTCAACCAGGGCGTTACCGGGATGATATCTCCGGCCAAACGCAGGGCTTCTTCCCGCGAGGGCACGTCCAAGGCGATGACCAGTTCAGGCTTCATCAGCTAGTTCCTTTGTAATTTGCACCCCTGGCCGTAAACCATATCGCCAGTCCCCCCCTGAATAGCGGCCCTTCCTGCCGGACGAAAACCCCGCCGGCACACACTTAGGCGGGGAGGCAAGACGCATGATGCTCTCAGTCCATGCTCATTATGGACTATTTAAACTCTTGAAACTCCCCAATGAGCTGTTGCAGAAAATTGGGGCGCAGAGGCGGACTTATGCAGGCGCACTCGTAAACAGCGCATAAAGTAATAAAGGCTTGGTCCAAATCATCGTTGATTATCCAGGCATCGAACCAGTAGGCTTCTTTCAACTCGCACAGGGCGTTGGACAAGCGCAGACGTATGGATTCGTCATTTTCCGATGCGCGACGACGCAGGCGCTCTTCCAGAGCTTGGCGCGAAGGGGGCAAAATAAAAACAAAGTACGCGCCCGGCAAGGTATTTTTTAATTGAGCCGCGCCCTGAACATCCACATCAAAAAGCAGGTCTTTGCCTTCTTCCATGGCCATACTGGCGGATTCCATGGGCGTTCCGTAATAATGCCCATGCACCTTGGCCCATTCAGCGAAATAATGCCGCTCGATCCGTTCCTTGAAGCGCTCCGGCGGAATAAAAAAATAATCCCTGCCCTCCACTTCACCCGGTCTGGGCGGACGGGTAGTGCATGAAACAGAAAAACTAAGACGCGGATATTTAACAAGCAGTCGTCTGGACAGGGTGGTCTTGCCGCTGCCGGAAGGCGCGCAGAGTACCAACGCCGCGCCTTTACGCTGATAATTATCCATTTTAATGCCGCCTTCAGAATGCCGCCTGCGGGCGTTGTTCCTGTGCAAAACGTTGACGTATGGTTTCCGGTTGCACCGAAGACAGAATAACATGTCCAGAGTCCATGAGTACAATACATCTGGTCTTACGACCATGGGTGGCATCCACCAATTGCCCCCTATCTCTGGCGTCCTCACGCAGACGGCGCATGGGCGCGGCCATGGGGTTCAACAGGGCCACCACCCTCTGGGCGATGACCAGACTGCCGAAACCTATGTTTAATAATGGCTGCGCTTCCGTTTCGTTCATGCCCTGAACTTTCCCCTGATCGCAGGCCGCGCGCCCAAGGACGCAGCCCGGCGCTTTAACACCGCATACTTACTAATGGTCGGAAACATATTATCCTTTAACGCGAAAAGCTTCAACCTTCTGGGTGAAACCCCAGTCCAGACGCAAAAGGGCGTATCTACGCATAATTTCCGCTCGGTCCACGCCGAAAAGGAGCATGAGGGAGGAGGGACGGCGGCACTCTTGCATGGCCAAGCAGTTATGATCATTGAAAAGATTCAGTCCGCCGCCCATAACCCAGAAAGGGAAAAGCAGACAAAAGCGAGGGCGGGCCAGACCTGGCAGGAGGCAGCCCGCAGCGCCGAGAAAAAAGCAGCCCTTTTCCTTATTCAGAGCCAGGCTCAGGTGATTCCCGCCCATGGGAAAGAGCAGGTTTACCCGCTGCTCCTCCTGGGGAAAAAGCCGGTACATGGACTCCATGAAAAGAGACGAATTGGCGATGGTTCTGCTGAAGCCCCCCCCGGCATACTCCGGCATTGGGGCACATGCCTCTATACGTCGGATTTCAGCTTTGGATAAAGGGAAACAAGCCTCATCCGCGCCGTCCAGGGAACAACAGGTGGGGTAACGCCCAGCGCAGCGCTGACAGATGTAATCCGCTCCGCCAGGTACGCTTTGACTGGGAATGAAGGACGATGTTTCCGACAAAGGATCGAATTAATAAGATTTTATGTATTCGTCCAGGCTTTCCGCCGAGCAGTTGCGGCTTACCCAGAAGGCCGATGCCCAAACCATAACCGCTGTGGCCTGGGTGTCATCCAGGCGTTTCAACTTGGCCTCCAAACTTGTTTTGCTGGCCCCGTGCTTGGTGTGAATAAGGTTCATGTCGCAGGCGTCCAGAACGCGCAACAAAAGATAAGAAAGACGCGTATGATCCGGCATAAGTTTGATTTCGCGGTGTGCATCCACAATGGTCTTGAGTTCGCCCGGGGTAAAACTGGAACGGATGGCATTGATGGCTCGAAAAAAAGTATCCACCGCCCAGGGGAGAATGAACTCCGCCCCGGCGCTCTTGGTTCTGAAATAATCTTTAAGCCATTTTTCCTGGTCAGGTGAAATACGGGCAGCTACTTGCGGCATAGTCCTCCTCAGGAGGAAAGCAGAATATCCAAATTTAGCAATCCCACCTTAAAATTGCGTGAGCGGCGTACAGCCACTTACTTTTTACAAATAACACAAGGCGAACAAAGTGTCAATAAAAAATCTAGACTTATGCACTTCTGGAGCCATCCTGTTTTTAACACAATCCAGAACTATCCGTTTAACACCATGCCCGGCGGATGCGGTAAACCTCCGGCCTCCCGATTATTCGGAGGGGGAACAGCGCGTTGACACACTACAGCTGGAGCAATTTCAAAGTGCAATTGCTCTATTATTTGCCTCCCCCAGCCGGTTTGGGTGATTCCACGGGCGAAGAAGCCGGCGCAGGTTCTGTGGGGGCGGCGGTTCCATCCGCCGGCACGGCCTCTTTTGGTACGGCGGCCTTGAACTTGATTTCCCGCTTATCCATCAGGGCAATGATTTCAGCGGTAATATCCGCGCCGGGGCGTGATGCGACAACAAACTGCACAGGCAGAATCACTTCCAACTTGTGTTCTTTACGATACTCTTCCGTCACCTGGCCGAACAGTTCATTTACCTTGGTTGCCACCGCCGACTGCTCGCGCTCAAACCCCTCTTCCATATTGAGCAGTTCCATCTGCAATCTGGTTTCCAATTCCGCATCCTTGGGATTAGCCAAAAGTTTTTCTTGCGCCTGCGCCAGGCGCGTGCCCATGTCGGTGCGCAGCTCGTTGATAAAAGCGATCCCGCTTTGAGCCACCTTGCTGGTCTGAAAAACTGTCTCCGTATTTATTGTGGCAATACGGCTGGATTCGCCAAAAAGCTTTCCATCCGAGCATCCCGGCAGGGCGAACGCGCTCAGCGACAAGGCAATAAGCATAAAAAAATGCTTCATCATAAAACTCTCCACAAGTTTCAGCCGAGGGAGCAATTCACATAAGCGTAATCTCAGCCTCACCCCCGGCCGCGTTATCCGGCCTTACGAACCAAAAGCTTTGATACAAATAAAAACAACGACTGACAAGGAAAATATGGTTCTGAACAGGCTGGGGCGCTGCCCGCCGGAAGTCTATTTTGACAGGGAAGGGAACGGATGTTAGAAACCATGAATCAATTTTGGTGCCCCAGGCGCATTATATGAGGATGTGATGTTTGCAGTTTTGACTAATGATGACGGCATCCACGCCCCTGGCTTACGTGCCCTGTATCGAGCGCTGTTGCGGGCTGGACACACGGTGCAAGTTATCGCCCCTTTGGGTGAAAAATCCGCCACAGGGCACGCCTTGACCGTACACAGACCCCTGCGGGTCAAACCGGTGGAAGAAGACGGCTTCAGCGGGTTGGCGGTGGAAGGTACTCCGGTGGACTGCGTGAAACTGGGCCTTTCCCGGCTGGTGGACAAAAAACCCGATCTGCTTATTTCAGGAATGAATTCCGGCGGCAATGTCGGGCCGGACATAATTTACTCCGGTACGCTGGCCGCCGCATCTGAAGGCGCGTTCATGGGCTGTTCCTCTCTGGCTGTTTCCCACAATGCGCGCCGCGCCGCGCCGGACGAACTGGACGCCTACGCATGTTACGCCGTGGATATCCTCCGCCGCATACCCTGGTCCGCTCTGCCCCCGCACAGGGCCGTCAGCCTGAACCTGCCCGGCTGTCCCCTGCATGAGTGCAAAGGCTTGACCGTGTGCCCGCAGTCCGGGGCCTTCTGGCGGGATTGGTACGAAGAGCGCCACGATCCGCACGGACGTCCTTATTGGTGGATGGACGGGGTTGTGCCCCCGGAGCAGGTGGAACAGACTTCTGACAAATTTAAACTGGAACAGGGGTGGGCCACTTTGACCCCGCTTAAATTCGAATTTACAGATCACGAAGCCATGACTATGTTACAAGATATTTTCAGTCCGTGAACAACTGCCTATAAATGGAAACGCTGATTTATTTTCTGAGGGGCGCAAAAGGGGCATGTTTGCCCAGACGTTGCTTTACCTCTGCCATCCCTCTGCACAACGGCAAGGCACCCTCAAACTCCCCCGGCAGGGTACCTTGCCGTATGAAATTATCCTGAGTCAATTTTCTATACCTCCATAATCTCTTTTTCTTTGGACTGCAGGGTCTGCTCCGCCTTATGCACAAAGCTGTCCGTGAGCTTTTGCATTGACTCCTGAGCCTTTTTGCTTTCGTCTTCACTAATGGCTTTATCTTTTTCCTGTTTTTTCAAGGCTTCGTTGGCATCGCGACGTATGTTCCTTATGGCCACTTTGGCTTCTTCGGCATATTTTTTGGCCACTTTGACCAAATCTTTACGGCGTTCTTCGGTCAGGGGGGGGATGATGATGCGGATGAGCTTGCCGTCATTCATGGGGGTAAGGCCGAGATTGGCCGCGAGAATGGCTTTTTCCACCGGACCGAAGGCTTTTTTATCCCAGGGCTGAATGGTTATGGTCCGGCTGTCCGGCACAGCAATGGAGCCAATCTGTCCTATGGGCGTGGGCGTGCCGTAATAATCCGCTTTAAGATTCTCCACCAGGGCCGTGCCCGCCCGCCCGCTGCGCAGCCCCAGGTAATCCTTCTCCAAAGCGGCTATGGCCTTAAGCATGCGTTCTTCCGCTGATTTTTTTATTTTTTCCATAGGGATCAATCTCCTTGCACTATGGTTCCCACTTCTTCTCCCAAAAGAAGACGTGTAATGTCACCATTGAACATATTGCACACAACAATGGGCATATTATTTTCCATGGCCAGGGAAATGGCCGTTGCATCCATGATGCCCAGACGCTTGGCGATGGCCTCGGCGTAAGATATGCGTTTATATTTCACCGCGTCCGGATATTTGACCGGATCTTTGTCATATACACCGTCCACTTTGGTGGCCTTGATCAGGGCCTCGCATTTGAGTTCCATGCCACGCAGGGCTGCGGCCGTGTCTGTGGTGAAGTAGGGGTTGCCTGTGCCGGCGGCGCAAATGACTACCCGCCCCTTTTCCAGGTGCCGGTCAGCGCGGCGGCGAATGTAAGGCTCGCAAATCTCCTGCATGGTGATGGCTGAAAGCACCCTGGTGGCGTGTCCAAGCTTCTCCATGGCATCCTGCACGGCCACGGCATTAAGAACTGTGGCCAGCATCCCCATATAGTCCGCTGAAGCCCGCTCCATGCCCTGGGTAGCCCCGGCCATTCCCCGGAATATATTCCCCCCGCCGATAACCATGGCCAGCTGCACGCCGTGCCGCAAAACCTCACCTATCTCCACACACAGAGAAGAAACCGTGGAAGGGTCTATGCCAAAATGCCCCGGGCCGGCCAGAGCCTCGCCACTAATTTTGAGCAGCACCCGTTTGTAACGCAAAGAATACATAGCGCGCCCGCCCCTCCTGTGAATGTTGTGATACAGTTCGCCAGTGCGACTTTACACCATGCCGGGCCAACAAACAACTTTTTTAACCCGAAAAGTGGACAATGGGCACCTTGCCCGGCCTTTCCAAGCGGATTATACTTGTGGGCGCAAGCTGCCGCCACCGTGCAGCGGGCTAAACCACAAGAATAAAAACTATGCCTTCAGCAAGCGGACATACGCCAGGCGTCTCCATCGGCAGGGCGGAGGCCGGGCAAAACCTGCGGCGCTTTCTGCAACGCCGCCTGGGGCTGCCTGCGGGCATGCTTTACCGCTGGATGCGCAGCGGGCAAATCCGGGTAAACTCCAAGCGTTGTCAGGGGGATATGCTTTTGGCGGAGGGCGATTTTGTCCGGCTGCCCCCTCAGGCTGCGGCCCTTGCCTGTATGAACGGACGGGACTTACAGGGGCAACAACTGGGCATATGCACACCGGATCAAAAAAAACTAGGCGCGGATTTACCCATTGTACATCAGGACGAAAACCTGCTGGTTCTAAACAAGCCTTCAGGATTGGCCGTACACGGGGGCAGCGGACAGCATGACAGCGTAACCCGGCGTCTGCGCCTGGCCTGTCCCGCAGATGCCTTTGTCCCGGCCCCGGCCCACCGCCTGGACAAGCCCGCCTCAGGTCTGCTCCTGGCCGGCAAGACTCAAACTGTTCTGCGCCGTCTGCATGCCCTTTTTAAAGCAACGCAAATAGATAAAGACTATTTATGCTGGGCGCGGGGCGACTTTACCCTCCACGCTCAAGCAGGCGTGACAAAAGAAGGTGCCATCCTTGAAGACATGCTCCACCTTTCCGGATTTAAAGATCGCGAAGGCCACGAGGAGGAGCGGATACAGCCGGCCGTATCCGTCTGTTATTTTCTGGACACATACCATCATCCGCATATGGGCGTACTCTCGCTATTGCGCGTACGCCTGCTCACCGGACGCAAGCACCAGATACGGCGCCAGCTTTCCGGCAGGGGCTTTCCGCTCGTCGGCGACCAACGCTATAACGGACCGCCTTTTCCAAGGCTGTTGCTGCATGCCGTGCGTCTCCGCCTGCCCGATATGCCCGGATTGGAGTTAAATTGTCCGCCGGACTGGCCTGAACCTTTTCAAACGGACAGGCAGAGGTTAATATAACTATGCCTGGCGCATCATGGCACCGGTGCCACAGCGCAATCCCTCCCCGGCCCGTCTTGGCCCAGGAGACAACGAGAAGGACAAGATCATGAAAAAATTGTTTTTTGCCTTGATGCTGCTGCCGCTTGCCGCCTGCGCCACCCCCAAAAATATTGTCGAGGCGGATTTGCTCGGCAAGGCCTACTTTCTTAAAGAGGCGGACGGTCAAGCCCCGCCGGCCGCGTCCCAAGCCGCCGCCACACCCTCGCTGAGCTTTAACGGCGAGCAAGGCAAAATGCTTCTTTACGGGGCCGTATGCAACCGCTTTGCCGGTCAGGCCCAAGTGCGGAATAATGTTCTGATCGCCCCGCTGATGGCCGCCACCAAAATGTTTTGTATCAACAACGAACTCAATACCCTGGAAAGTAATTTGTTCCGTATGCTGGAGGCCGGCGCGGCGCTTTCTCTGGACAATGGCGCGCTGATCTTGCGCCAGGGCGGACACACGCTGGTTTATTTACCCTAAACACCGGCGGCATGTATGGAGAGGAGGCCCTGAATGTCCCGTTACCACTGGAAAGATCGTCTGATTTTGGCCGTATGCCGGGTGGAGCCTGCCGGGCTCAGCCCTTACGCCCCGGGCACCATGGGGTCTATTGCGGCCATACTCCTGGCACCCTTTGTATTTTTGCCCCTGAGTATGCCTTTTAAGCTGCTGCTACTGCTGCTGCTTTTTTTCCTGGGCGGCCTGGCTTGCACCAAGGCGGAAAAACTACTGGGGCGCAAAGACCCAGGCGAAGTCGTACTGGATGAAGTGCTGGGACAATGGCTTACTATTTTGCCCTACAGTGCTTTGCTTTGGTGGGAACTGGCCCTGGCCCTGCTTTTTTTCCGCTTTTTTGACATTTTGAAGCCGTGGCCCGTGCGCGCATCAGAAAACTGGCTCCCCGGCGGCTTCGGCATTATGCTGGATGATGTCCTGGCCGGGGTTTATGCCATGCTTCCGCTTTATGCCATCAAGCACCTATGGTTAGAGCATTTTGATAGGGACGCTCAGGGCATAATCACCTGGTTGGGGGAGTCTTTTTTATAAAGCCGCAAATGGCGCTGACAATAAAAACGCAGCCCAGCATTATCCAAAAATTGATGATGGATTCAGGCTTGCCGTTGAGGGCGGCCAAAGTACCCGTGTACATGGCTTTGCCCGCGTCCAGCACCGTCACAATAATGCCCGCCTGACCAAAGTCCAGCATAGGCTGCACCAGGCCGAACATGTCCAGTACCACCCCGCCGCAAATGACCAGGATAAACAGTTTGGAGAACCCCAAACGCGTATTGACCATGAGCATCTGCACCAACATGCAGAGCAGTCCGCAGGCGGCAAAAGCTTTAAAATAGACCACCGCAGCCTCCTTGAGCGCCTTCTCTCATTTGATCATGAATGTTTTGACCAGGGCCAGAATCAAAGCCAACAGCGCACCGGAGCCAAGCACCAGCGCAGGTGGGACAAAGCCGGCCAGCAAGGCCTTGCCGGGACCGGCACCATTGGACCGAGCCCCATGAACCAGCCCCGCTATGCCCGCAGCCAGGCCGCACAAGGGCACATCCGCCCCCACCCCCGCCAGGGCGGAGAGTTTTCCGTAAATGCCCAGATTGTGCAGAAGCGCCCCGCAGGAAGCCAGGGTAAAAACCATAATCAAACGCGCGTAGGGAACTTCCATATAAAGATACAATTCCATTATGGCCTGCCCCGACACCCCAATGCCGCCCCCCACCAAAAAAGCGCCCGCATAGCTTTTTAATTTTGCCGCATCCATAAAAATTCCTCAACGTTTCAAAGTAAATCTGCTTTGGGGAAAATTTTAGCCCATCCTCCAATAATGTCAATTTTAGCCGGATCGTTCGATCTTGCTGTTTAAAATATTTTAGCCTCTTTCATATATGGGACTGAACACCAGGCGAGGGTAAGGCTCCAGCCTTGTGCGGGGGTGAGGAGGGAATAATCCCCCCGCGCAGGGTGGCGGCAGCCCCGGTCAACCTGTTACGCTACTTCCTTTCCACCCGTCATCAGGGCAGGCAGAACGCCCCGTAAGGTCCGCCAGCAAGAACAGTCGGTAGATAGCCGAGTGTATCCACTGCTATGGCGCTGTAGCCGGCCGAGGATACCTCGCCCGCCCATACGCGGAAATATGTCGAGAAGACACTGTCAATGTCGGCGACATATGCCAGCCCATGGCCCACAATCCCCACGCCCCCAGCCCATCCGGTGTCGGGAACGAGACTCATAAGCTGTTCTTTGCTCAGCAGTTTGGTTGCGGGCTGATAACCGGCCACGGCGGTGTTGCCTACCCCGCCGCAGGCTGTGGCAGCATCCTGCCAGTTAATATAACCACCGGGAGCAATGTACACCCCGGGCATACCCGCGAGCGGCCCCGGCCCAAAGTTCAGGACGCGCTGTTCGGTATAAGTTGTGCCGCCTATGTTCATGCTGGCCTGCACCGTTACCGTGCGCGAGCCCACAATATCCGTAAGTTCGGCCACCGCTCCTGTGGGGGCCGTGCCGCCGTTGCCGCTCATGTCCAGGCGCTGGGGCTCCGCAGCCGTCACATTAACGGGCGTCCCTCCCCAGTTCAGGCCATTCATGGCCGCAGGGGAGCGATTCCACAGGGACAGGCCGCTTACGTTGGAACTCAGCACCGTCCAGGTAACATCGCCGGGATTGATGGCTACAGGCACGCTGTTGAGCGTGGCCGTGGCCGTGAGCGTGGCTGTGGCCGAAAAATCCGAGGTGACGAAAGCAGTGCGGTTATAAGATACGGCCAGAATCAGGCCTGTTACCGCCGCCTTGCTCAGGTTGAAGTCCCCCTGCGCATCGCCGGCGCGTACGCGAACTGGCACATTGGCCGGGGCCGCAGGATCAAGCTGTAGCCAGAAGCGCCCCTGCTCATCCGTGGTATAATTACGCACAGCCACAGGACCGGGGAGCAGATGGGCCGAAGCGGCCGTAACCTGCGCCCCCAGGCGGGGTGAGGGTTGGCCTAAGCCGTTGCTCACCCGGAACAAATAGCCCGTGCCGTCCCAGCCCAGATACTCAATATTATAGCGCCCGTCCCTGACCCGGTATTGCAGCACAATGTTATTTTCGCGCTCCACAAATTCATGCCGGGATCCGGACACGCTGCGCAGGGCCGACACCTTGGCGTAGCTCATCTGCTCCTCAAAGGACATCCCGAAATGCCAGGTAAAACTCAAGCCTGCTTCAAAGACGCTCTGGCCGCGCTCCGTAAGGCGCTGGCTCACGGAGGCGGAAAACAGGGGCACCGGCGTATATTCCAGGCCGTAAGACCAGGTATGCGGGCTGCGCTCCGGTTCTCCGGCCCCGAATACGCCCACATGCTCACCCTGCCAACGGCTGTAGCTCCCGGTAAGGGCCAGCTGGCGATGGAAGGGCGCATAGGCCTTGAGCCGGGCGTCCCAACCGCTGGCCGGGCGCTCTTCCACCATATCCCCGGCAAAATCTTTAGACTCCTTCCAGCCGGAAAAAGGGAAATACCAATTGGAAACCAGACGCAGCCAATCGTATTGCAGCTCCGCCCCCAGTCCGCCCCGGCGGTGGGTACGGCTTAAGTCATAATCAAAAAAGGCGTTGTACCCCAGCAGGAGATCGCCCGCCTTCTGCCCCCCCCGGGCCAGAGGGAAAAATCGCTGACCCAGACCAATATTGCCCACCCAGCGCGCCTTGCTGCCCGCTTCATCCAGGCGGCGCGCCCCGAACTGGGTAAAAACACCGCTTTGCGGACCGTCATACAAAGGCAGCAGCACTTCGCCCTCGCCCCGTAAAGCTCCATGCGAATCCACATTGAAGTTCAAACGGGCCCGGCCGTTATCCACCAGACCGGCCACGGCCTTTTCCGCCAGGGCATTGGCCTTGCCCATACCCAGGGCCAGTCCCTGCTCCCGCGCCGCCTGCGCGGGATTGCCGCTCTGCGCCGCCCGCGCGGCCAAAAGCGCGGCCTGCCGGCTCAGTTCATCCGCAGCCTTGCCCGCCGGCGCTGCCGCCTGCCCGTCCTGCTTGGCTTCAAGCGCGGCCGGCTTTGCCTCAGATATGATTGAAGTCGTCCGACGGGGGGGCGCAGGGGGCAGATCGGGATCATCCAGAACCCGTACTATATAATATTTGGCAATGGCCCGCCTGTGCAGCAGGCGATCGCCTTCGCGCCCGGCTGCGGCGGCATCAATGTAATCACCTATATAAACCCCGCGCCAGGTTACGCCCTTGGGATAAGTAACCGCGAAAAAGGCCGGCAAGCCCAAAGCGCGCAAACGCTCTGTCTCCTTAAGCGCCTTCCGCTCCGTGCGCCAGGAACTGACCTGCAGCCTGGCCTTGGCCTGAGCCGGCATGACTGACAAGAGCTGAACCGATAAAAACAAGGCTAACAGGAACAAACAAGACAAAAGCGAGACTCTGCGGCGGGCTGGGATCATAAGCGACTCCATTGACAACAATATGTCAATATTAACCCATAACGGCAAAAAACAAAAAAACTAATGGTCTAGAGCCAATAAATTTATGATTTTTTCCGACGGCTTTTCAAAAAGCTTTTTTCCTCCCCAGAGAGAAGCCTTTTGATATTTTCGCGATGTTTGAAAAATATGAGGCACATAACGGCCAGAGAAAGGGGCAGATGCTCATAACGCCCCACAACGGCCAGACAAACGGGCAGGCTCAAAGCCAGCGCCAGGGATCCCAGAGAAACATAGCCGGAGCGCCAGATAACCAGCAGACACAACAGGCCGGACGCCAACAGCGCGGGCAAGGACAAAGCCAGAAACACCCCCACGGTTGTGGCCACGGCCTTGCCTCCCCTAAAACGCAAAAAAAAGGAAAACAAATGGCCCAAAAGAGCGCACAGGCCCACGAAGCCGGCCCAGGCAGGCTCCACCCGCCCCAAGGATATCCATACCGGCAGAAAACCCTTCAGCGCATCACAGAGCAAAACCAGCAGACCGTAAGGCAGGCCGCACAAGCGCGACACATTGGTCGCCCCCACATTATGGCTCCCCGCCAGGCGCGGATCGACGCCGCAAAAACCTTTGGCCACGATCAATCCAAAAGGGATGGATCCCAAAAAATAGGCCACAAGACATAAACCAAGGAACAAGGGATCGAACAAATCAGGCGGGCGCATGGCGTTTTGACCTCCAACGGTCTTGGCGTTTTTTACCGAATAGCATTCAAAACGGCAGCTTACCGTTGAAATACCCGGATACAGCGGCCACAGGTTCCGGCTCATGGCCTGTCAAAACACCCCCGCCGCGCATATCAAGCGATAATCTTGTATGATACCGCTTGATTATCTATAATTCCGTCACTTCCATAATCTGAATTTCGTTACGTAACGGATTGATTTTGCCCACGCGCACACCAACACCAGCCCCCGGCATTACGCGCCCGCCAAAAAGGGCGCGCGGACCGCGCAGGGAAAGCTCCAGCGGGTGGAGCATCACGCTGACCATATTATTGCTTTCATCCGTAATAACTCCTTCCCAAAAATACGGCCCCCCTTTGCTTCGCTGCTCCTGCTGCATATAGACCAACTTCCAGTAACGCAGGCGAAAACGCTGAATCTTCCCCACGCTTTCAAGACGACTGACCACCAGGGGCAGCAGGGCGGCCAGTTCGGTCTGATCCAGGCGTGGACGGCCATGGCGCAGATAATGCACGATTTGGGCCTGGTTCAACAAATCCAGATAGCGGCGCAAAGGAGAGGTAAAGGAAGAATAAAGCCCTGCCCCCACCCCGGCATGCGCTTTGGGTTCCACGGAAAGTTTAGCCGGCGGCAACCCCTGCAGCGCACGGCTTATTTCATGCGGCCTGGTCCAAACCCCGGAATGCTCTTTAGATACGGCTCCGGCCTGGGTACGATAAACCAGAGGGATGCCCGCAGCCAGCCCCCATTCCGCCAGAGCGGCGTTATATAAAATCATGAATTCACTCACCAAGGTGTGTCCACGCTCGTAATCAGCGCCTGGGGCGACCCGTACGCTTATGCCGCCTTCCGCCTCCTTATGCAGGAGAATATCCGGCTCATGGCGCTCCGTCACAATCGCCCCCCTGGCCAAGCGTTTTTCCCGCAAACGCAGGGCCAGGGCATAAGCCATGCTAAGCCCCGGCAAGACAGAACCGGACGCGCCTTCTTTTTCCGCCAGAATCGTTTCGCATGACCCAAGGGAAAGGTTATCTTGTACCCGCAGGCATTGTACGGAAGGAACAAGCCCCTTGATGGTCATGTCTTCGTCCAATTCCACTTCCAACAGCAAGGCCGGGCGATGCTGACGGGCCCGCAGACTGAACAGGTCGCAAATATCCCTGGGCAGCATGAACAGGTCGCCTTCTGGGAAATACAGGCTGGAGGCGCGGCGCAGCGTCTTTTTATCCAGATCGCTGCCAAAGGGCCAGAACAGGGATGGGCAGGCGATGGCTATACTGACGGCATAACCCGCCTGGGTGCGGCGCGCCGCCAAGGCGTCATCCCAATCCCGCGTACTGGGGGGATCAATGGAAAACAGCGGCATCGCGTCAACCCCGCCGTCCGCCGCCGGATCAGCATCCAGCGGCGTCTCCCGCAGCAAAGCGGCCGCTTTTGAGCGTATTTCCGCGCAAAGCCCTTGATGCTCTCCGGCCCAGTCCTCACCGGTGTCATAGCCGGCCTGATCCAGCAGGTAATTATGGTGTTCCGGCAGCACCCCCCACCCCACAGCCAAAGACAGGGGCAGGTACGGGTCTCCATCCGCCGC
>JAITGZ010000165.1 GCA_031280335.1 Deltaproteobacteria bacterium
GGAACCTTTTTCAAGCCATCGCAGTGGAAGGAGCGCGGTCATGCCTTGTTCCGCCGCGTTGTGGAGAACACGCCGCACGGGCCGGCGAGGGGGGGCCGGGGGGAATCATTCCCCCCGGACGGGGTCTGGGGCGGTGGCCCCAGGGGGGTTGGGCGGCAGCCCTATAATTTCAAAGTTGCTTTGCTCCAATGCCGAGCTTGTTCGGCGCGCTCAATCACCGCCGCCCGGAGTGATCGGGCGCGGCACCTTATGCAAAGGTTATTCTTGCATTATTTTTTTATAAATGGCATGATTCTGGCATATACGGGATGAGTTTTCGCTTTCAGGGTTTTATTTCAGTGTATCCGGCCAAGGCGGGGCAGAACGATTTCACAGTGAAATTGTTCTGAAAATATTGAGATGTTTTGGGGGGATAACCTCAACAACATGCATAATCTCAAAGTCGAAATGCCCTAATCCGCGACGGAGGCGTATGGGTTTAGAACTTCGTCAACAGCTCAGGCTGAGTCAGCAATTGACCATGACGCCGCAGCTGCAGCAGGCGATCAAGCTGTTGCAGCTCTCGCGCATGGAACTTGTGGATATGGTGCAGCAGGAGCTTATGGAGAACCCTTGCCTGGAAGAAGCCGCCCCTTCCGCTGAGGAAGGCGCGGAAGAAATGCACGAGGAGCGGGCGGACGCGGTGGACCCGGACGACATCTATGCCGGCGAGGCGGCGCGTAATGCTGAATGGGAGGATTATCTGGGCGATTTTTCCAGCAGTCCCCGTCAGGCTACCGTGCGCGAGAGCGAGCTGCCGGAAGAAGCCAATGCCTTTGAAAGCAACTATTCCGCCAGACCGAGCCTGGAGGGGCACCTGCTTTGGCAGCTGCGCCTTTCCCCTTTTTCTGAAAAAGAACAGGTGATAGGCGAGGTGATCATCAATAACCTGAGTTCCAACGGCTATCTATGCTGCAACCTGGAAGAGATCGCCGCCCTGGCGGACAGTTCCCCGGAGGAGGCGGAACGGGTTTTAAAGGCGGTACAGTGTTTTGACCCGGTGGGCGTGGCGGCGCGCTCCCCGCAGGAATGCCTTATGGTGCAGCTTAAAATTCTGCATTATGACCGCGACCCCGTTTTGGTCTCACTGGTGTGCGATC
Source organism: Deltaproteobacteria bacterium (assembly GCA_031280335.1). Classification (GTDB taxonomy): domain Bacteria; phylum Desulfobacterota; class Desulfovibrionia; order Desulfovibrionales; family Desulfovibrionaceae; genus WRHT01. The sequence goes on from JAITGZ010000165.1 coordinate 1,140, forward strand.
ATCTGGAAGACCTGCAGGCGCGGCGTTACAAGCCTATAATGCGCAAGTTCAAACTGACCCAGGAGGACCTGAAGGAATACCTGGATATAATTCAGGGCCTGGACCCCGTGCCGGGAGCGAGTTACGGCGACGTGGAGCCGCAATATGTGGCCCCGGATGTGTATGTGTACAAATATGACGGCGAGTTCGCGGTGGTGCTGAACGAAGACGGCCTGCCCCAGTTGCAGCTTTCTGCCCTTTATACGGATAGTCTGGAGGCGCTGCGCGGCGGTAAAAGCAAGGAATATCTGCAAGAAAGGCTCAATTCCGCCCGCTGGTTGATCAAAAGCCTGCATCAGCGCCAGCGCACCTTGTATAAGGTTATGGAAAGCATCGTACGGCATCAGCAGGCTTTTTTTGAAGAAGGCTCTTCCAAGCTGAAGCCCTTGATCCTTAGAGAAATAGCTGAAGACGTGGGCATGCACGAATCCACCATAAGCCGGGTTACCACCAATAAATATGCGGCCACGGCCCACGGCGTCTTTGAACTTAAATTTTTCTTCAACAGTTCCCTGGCCCTTTCGGACGGGAGCGAGGTGGGCTCGGAGAGCGTCAAGCTGCTGATAAAAAAATATATCGCGGAAGAGGACGCCAAAAACCCCATCAGTGATGAAAAAATTGTGGACATGCTCAAGGATGAGCTGAGCGTGAATATAGCCCGCCGCACTGTGGCCAAGTACCGCATGTCTCTGGGCATAGATTCCTCTTCCCGGCGCAGAGAGGTGCTTTAGTCTGGCGCGCCGGCGGCGGTGCCAGCGTATAATGGCGGCGGGGTGGTTATACGCGCAATAATGGGAGGTTGCCATGAACATAGCCTATACCTTTAAAAATTTTGAGCCTTCAGAGCATCTCAAGGCTTATGCCGCCCGCAGGCTGCAAAAGCTCTCCCGCTTTCTGCCCAGGGCGGATAACCTTGAAATCAGCGTAACCATGTCTGTGGATAAATTCCGGCACAGGGTGGAGGTGCAGTTTTCGGGCGATAACGTGAATATCTCGGCGGAGGAGCAGTCGCGGGATATGTACGCCTGCGTGGACGCGGCTCTGGAAAAGCTGGCGGCCCAGGTGAAGAAGCAGGCGGAAAAAATCAAGGACAAGCGCCGGGGCAGGACAGCGGAGCAGGAAGAGTTTGTCGAATACCTCTCCGGCCAGGACCAGCCTGTGCGCAAGGTGGTGGAGCGGGATCATTTTGAACCCAAACCCATGCATGTGGGCGAGGCCGCGTTGCAGCTTGAGCGGCGTGATGACGTGTTTTTGGTCTTTCTGAACGCGGAAACGGAACAAGTGAACGTTTTATATAAAAGAAACAACGGCAATCTTGGCCTGATCGTCCCCGGGTTCAAGTGACTGGAGCAATGCTATTTTGAAATTGCTCTGATGGCGGGAACACCAGGCGGAGGATCCCAGCCCAAGGGGTTAACTAATTTTACCGGTCGGGGGGCCGGGGGGGATGGTTCCCCCCGGATGGGTATTGGGACAATAGCCCCAATAATGTATAATCTCAAAGTTAAAATACTCTGAGAGATTTATGCGTAAGATTCATGCGGACGCGCACGGCGGACATGCAGCGGCCCCGGCTGTCGAGGCTGCGGCTTTTCCTACGCTTATTCTGGCCGGGCTTTCCGGGGCCGGCAAAAGCACTGTACTCAATGTCTTTGAGGATATGCGTTTTTTTTCCATTGACGGGCTGCCCCTGGAACTGGTGCGCGGTGTGTTGCCCCTGCTGAATATGCAGGCTCTGGCCCACTACCGGGGGGTGATTATCGGGGTGGATTTGCGCCAGCATCATTCCGCCAAGGATTTTTACAGGCAATTCAATGATCTGCGCGCGCAGCCCGCTGTTGTGCGCCTGCTTTATGTGGATGCGGATGTACAGACGATTATGCGCCGTTATGCCGCCACCCGGCGTCCCCACCCCCTTGAAGCGGAGGGGCTCGGCCTGGAAGAAGCTGTGGCCGAAGAGCGGCAGCGTATTTCGTCTCTCAGGGACATGGCCGATCTGGTGGTGGACACCACCGGCTACTCCATCCATGATCTGCGCCGTTTCATCCTGCAGCGTCACGGACAGTTGTTTCAGGGCGCGCCGCAGTTCAGGGTGCATCTTATTTCCTTCGGTTTCAAATACGGTATGCCGGCGGAGTCAGACATGATGTTTGACCTGCGCTTTCTGCCCAATCCGTACTTTGTGGAAGAATTAAGCCCCATGAACGGCCTGGACCGGCCCGTGGCCGAATATGTGCTGAATAGCGCCCCCGGCCAATCTTTTATGACGCGCTTGGCGGATTTTTGGTCTTACCTGCTGCCTCTATTTGAGGCGGAAGGGCGCTACCGTCTTACCATCGCCCTCGGCTGCACCGGGGGGCAGCACAGATCCGTGGCGGTTACGGAAGAAGCCGGGCGTATTCTCAAAAACTTGGGCTTTGCCGTAAGTATTGAACACAGGCATTTGAAATTGGGGTCTAAGCATGAATAAAGAGAGTAATGAGCATAAGGTGCAGGCGGGGCTGTGCGTGCTTACGCACGCTGATTACGGGGATGCGCTTTTTCACGCCGCCGAAGGTATTCTTGGCACCGCCCAGACGGATAGCGCGGTCATACGCATTGATATGGCCGATGATGTGAGCGAAACCGTTCTGCGTCTTAAAGACGCGGTGAACCTTTTGGACAGCGGCCTAGGCGTACTTATGCTCACGGATATGTTTGGCGGCACGCCTACCAACCTGAGCCTTGCCCTCCTGGGGCAGCAAGATTTCAGGGACAGAATCGAGGTGGTCACGGGCATCAACCTGCCCATGCTTTTAAAGGCTTTGAGCAACCGCCATCTGGACAAATCCGCTCTGGCCGAGCTGGTGTGCGATGCCGGACGCTCCGGCATCGCCGTGGCCGGCGAGATTTTGCGCAATCCCCGGAAGGCTTAAGGCGAATTGGCCGAGCATGATCCTTATTTTATGGAAACGCTGATTTATTCTCTTGAGGAGGCGCTGCCCCTCAAACTCCCCCGGCAGGGTGCCTTGCCGTTGTGCAGAGGTAAAGCAACGCCTGGGCAAACATGCCCCTTTCTTATTCCCCCCAGCGGGGTTCGGGGCGGAGCCCCGAATTAATCAGTGTTTCCTTATAATTGACCAGGGTACCTGATCTTGGGGTGATAGCCCCAAATATGTTCAATCTCACAATTGAAATGCTCCAGGGGCGGTTATATCCAAAATGATTTGGTTCCGCATTGACGAGCGCCTGGTACATGGGCAGATCATTGAGGCGTGGCTGCCCTACCTTAAGGCCGCGATGCTGATCATTGCCAATGACGGGCTTCCCGGCAATGAACTGAGCCGGCAGATTATGCTCATGGCGGTGCCTTCCAGGGTGTGCGTGGAGTTCCTGCCTTTACGCGCCTTGTCCGCTTTTCTTGTTTCCAAGGCTGATTCCAGGCAGAACACATTGGTTCTGTTCGCGGGCTGCGCTGACGCGCGCAGGGCCTATGAGTTGGGCGCTCCCATGGCGGTCTGTAACATAGGCAACATACACTACGCCGCCGGTCGCCGCCGTCTTTGTCCGCACGCCGCGCTCTCCGCTGAGGATGAGAACAGCCTGCGTTTTTTGCAGGATTGTGGGGTAGTGTTGGATTTCCGCAGTATTCCGGCGGACAAGCCTGAAATCAGAGACTGGTGAGGAACATGATGCTTTCCACGGCAGACCCGTGGCTGTTTGTTTTTGCCGGGGTATTTTTTCTTTTGTGCCGTCTGGCCTATCACTGTCTGGGTTTCAGCCTGTTCCGCCATCCCATTGTGGCTGGCCTGCCGTGCTGGCTCTTTTGGGGGGATGAAAATCTTCTCTTGGCAGCGGTTTTTTTCGAATTGTTCTGGTTGGATTTTTTTCATGCCGGCACCTATGTCCCGCCGGATTCTCTTGCCGCTTACCTGCTTTTTGCTCCTCTGGTCATGTATTTCGACCTGCGCGGTCCGACCCGGCTTGCCCCGGTTCTGCTGCTCTGCCTGACCTTTTCCTGGTTTGGGGCTTGGGTGGAAATGCGCTTGCGCCGTGAGCGTGTCATCCATTACCACCGGCTGAATCAGGCCCTGGACAACGGGCATGGTATATGCAAAACCGCCGGGGAGATCGCCCGTAAGGGCTTATGTCAGTCTTTTCTCTGGTGGTCATGTTTTTACGGCCTTGCGGCCCTGTCCCTGTGGCTTATTTTGCGGGTCTGGGCGCGTTTTATCGGTCCTTTTTATCAGGCATCCTGGGCAGGTTGGGAGTTGTTGCTGGGTTTTGCCGCCCTGGGCGGCCTCATGGCCTTGCGTCTGCCTTCGGCTTGGGCTTTTTTCATCGTTTGCGCCGCGGCCTTGGGCTGTATTT
>JAITGZ010000171.1 GCA_031280335.1 Deltaproteobacteria bacterium
TTTTGTTTTTTTCTATGTGTTGAATTTATCGCGTACGGTTTTGAGTTTGTTTTCGGCGGTTATTATTTCTTCCACGCGCAGGCGGTCGCGTTCCACCAGGTCTGCCGGGGCTTTTTGGGTATAATTTTCGTTGGCGAGTTTGCTTTGCAGCATGAGGCGCTCTTTGGCCAGTTTGTTCAGTTCTTTGTCCAGGCGGGCGCGTTCGGCTTCCGGGTCGATGGCACCTTCCAGGCAGATGATGACTTCGCTGCCTGCGGCTACTTGTCTGGCGGAGAGTTTGGGGGCGGGCGCGTCCGGGTTCAGGTGGAGGCTGCCCAGGCGGGCCAGGCGGGTGATCATTTCGCGGTTTGCTTCCAGTATGGCGGCTTTTGGGGCGTCTTGCGGGCGGATGATGGCGCACAGGGGGGCGGAGGGGGCTATGTTGAGTTCCGCGCGGATGGTACGTGCGGCCACGATGGCGCTTTGGATCACTTCCATGCGTGTGGCGGTTTCGGGGCGCAGGCAACCGGGGCGTGCGGCGGGGTAGGGGGCCTGGGTGATGTCGTCCGGGCGGCGGTCTTGGGCTGTGCGGGGCAGGGCGGACCATATTTCAGCCGTAACGAAGGGGATTATGGGGTGGAGCAGGAGCAGGGTTTCGCGCATGACGGCGAGCAGGGCGCGTCTGGCCTGGGCCTGGGCTGCGCCTCCGGCCTGCATATCCGCCTTGATCATTTCCAGGTACCAGTCGCAGAATTCGCTCCAGACGAATTTATACAGTTCCTGGGCGAGGTCGTTGAAGCGGTATTCTTTGACGGCGGCGGCGGCGCGGGTTTTTATTTCTTCCAGGCGGTGCAGGATCCATGCGTGGGCTTCACCGTGTATGGATTCCAGGGGCATATCCGGCATGGGGTCTTCTTGGGCGGGCAGGTTGAGCAGGGTGAAGCGGGCGGCGTTCCATATTTTATTTATGAAGTGGCGGTAGCCTTCAATGCGGTTTTCCGCCAGCTTGATGTCCCGGCCCATGGCGGCGAAGGCGGTCAGGGTGAAGCGCAGGGCGTCGGCCCCGTATTTGGCGATCATCTCCAGGGGGTCGATGACGTTGCCTGTGCTTTTGGACATTTTTTTGCCGTCGGCGTCGCGCACCAGGGCGTGGATGTAAACCTCCCGGAAGGGTACGTCATTCATGAAGTGCAGGCCCATCATGAGCATGCGGGCCACCCAGAAAAAGAGGATGTCAAAGCCGGTTACCAGCACGGATGTGGGGTAAAAGGCTTTGAGTTCCGCTGTTTTTTCAGGCCAGCCCAGGGTGCTGAAGGGCCAGAGGGCGGATGAAAACCAGGTGTCCAGCACGTCTTCTTCCTGGTTCAGGTCTGTGCTATGGCAGCGGGGGCAGGCGGCGGGGGCTTCTTCTTCCACCAGCAGTTCGCCGCAGGCGGCGCAGGTCCAGGCCGGGATGCGGTGTCCCCACCAGATTTGGCGGCTGATGCACCAGTCGCGGATGTTGTCCAGCCAGTTATAGTAGGTTTTGAGCCAGCTTTCAGGGTATATGGCGGCGCGTCCGGGCACGGCGGCCCGGGCTTTTTCCGCCAGGGGGCGCACGGACACGAACCATTGGGTGGATATGCGCGGCTCAATAACCTCTTTACAGCGGTAGCAGTGCCCCACATTGTGTTCGCACTCGCGGCTTTCCTGCAGCAGGCCCAGGTCTGTGAGTCCTTGCAGGATGAGTTCGCGGGCTTCCATCTTGTTTTTACCGGCAAAGCTTCCGGCGGCGGCGGTCATGCGGTCGTCTTCGTCAATGGCCCGGATGAATTCCAGGTGGTGTTTGCGTCCCAGTTTCCAGTCATTGTGGTCGTGGGCGGGGGTAACTTTGAGGGCGCCGGTGCCGAATTCCCGGTCCACGTAGGCATCGGCGATCAGCGGTATGGGGCGGTTCAACAGGGGCAGGAGCAGGGTTTTGCCGATGAGGCTTTGGTAACGCACGTCTTCCGGGTTTACGGCCACGGCGCTGTCTCCGGGTATGGTTTCCGGCCTGGTGGTGGCGATGGTTACAAAGCCGCTGCCATCCGCCAGGGGATAGCGAATGAACCAGAGGGTGCCGCGCTTGGGGGCGTGTTCCACCTCGTCATCGGCCAGGGCGGTATGGCAGCGCGGGCACCAGTTGGTGATGTAATCGCCCTTGTAGATCAGTCCTTCTTTATAGAGGCGCGCAAAGACCCGGCGCACGGCCCTGGAGAGGCCGTCGTCCATGGTAAAGCGCTCTCTGCTCCAATCCACTGAAGCGCCCATGGCCTTGATTTGTCTGCGGATGTTTTCGCCGTATTCTTCCTTCCACTGCCAGATGCGGCGCACAAAGGCTTCGCGCCCCAATTCGTGCCGGCTTGTGCCTTCGGCGGCCAGACGCCGCTCCACCACGTTTTGGGTGGCGATGCCCGCATGGTCTTCGCCCGGCACCCAGAGTACGGTCTTGCCCAACTGCCGGGCGTGGCGGCAGAGCAGGTCTTGCAGGGTCAGGTTGAAGGCGTGCCCGATGTGCAGGTTGCCGGTAACAGTGGGGGGCGGGATGACAATGGAGTAGGTTTCGCCTGCGGCGGGGAGGGAGGGGCTGAAGACGCCACCTTCTTCCCAGCGGGCGCGCCAGCGCCCTTCTATTTCCGCCGGCGCGTAACTTTTGGATAAATCTTCCTGCGGCATGCTCCACCTCTTGTTTGAAATATCACTGCACATGGCAATAATTGACCCGGCTGTCAAGGCGGATGAAGGAAGGGGCTGGCCCAGGGCTGCAATAGCCCCCTCATACCGTGCGCAGTTTATGGGTAAGGTCAGCCAGGGTGCCGGCGGTTTCTTCCAGGTTTTGCACTGAGCTTACCGCCTGCTGCATGGAGCGGGCCGTATCCGCCGCTATGCTTTTGACCGTTTCCGCCGCGCTGTTGATGGCCCCGCTCAAAGATGCCTGCTTCTGGCTGGCTTGGGTGATGGCCTGAATCTGGAGGGCGTTTTCGCGTACCAGGGTTTCTATTTCCGTCAGCGCCCCGCCAGCATTGCCGGCCAGCTGCGCGTTGGCTGAAACCAGGTTGACCACCTCATCCATTTCATTGGCCGTGGTCTGAGCGCCGCTTTGTATATTCCCGACCACGCCGCCCACTTCGCCTGTGGCCTGCATGGTGCGTTCGGCCAGTTTGCGCACCTCGTCGGCCACCACGGCAAAGCCGCGCCCGGCGTCGCCCGCGCGGGCGGCCTCAATGGCCGCGTTCAGGGCGAGCAGGTTGGTCTGGTCGGCGATCTCCGAGATAACCTGCATAATGCTGCTTATGCCCGTTACTTGCGCGCCCAGGCTGGTCATGCTGTTTTTGAGCTTCAGGCTGGTGGATTCCATTTTTTTGACGGAAACGAGCATCTCCTGCATAAGGCGTTCGCCCTGACCAGCTTTGGCCTGGGCTTGTTCCGCCAGATTCATGGCTTCCGTTGCGCCGTGCGACATTTCTCCGGCCGCTGCGTCCAGGTTATAGGCCGCTTCCGCGCTTTGCTCCGCCTGGCTCAAGGTATTTTCCGCCCCCTGCACCGCCTGGTGAACCTGCCCGGCCAGGTTGGCGGCTATTTCGCCCAGGCTGCCCATGATCTCTTCCAGTTTTTCGGCCACAGCCAGCATTTCCACGCGCCGCGCCTCATCAGCCTCGGCCCGCGCCTCAATGGTTTGGGCGGCTTCCTCCGCCTTGTGCGCGGCTTCTTGCGCCGCTTCAGCCTGGGTCGCGGTCTCCGCCAGGGTTTCGCGTATGCGCTGGACCATGACGGAGATGGCTTCGGCCAGCATGCCGATCTCGTCTTTGCCTCCGCATTGGAATACGGCATCCAGGTTGCCGGCGGCCACTTCGCGGGCGTAATCCACGCCCATGTTGATGGATTTGGTCACCTTGGAAACCACCAGGATTACCACCAGGGTGATGAGAACAAGCCCCAGCGCGCCTGTAATCAGCATGACGCTCACATGGAACAGGTTCATGGAAAGAATCTTGTCCGTGGGCACGGAGATGGCGAAGAGCCAGGCGGACTTGTTTTCAGCCACGCGCACCTGCCGGTAAACCGTAAGCACCTCTTCGCCGGTAAAGGGAGAGATGGAGCGGGAATATACGGTCTTGTCCTCTTTTATGGCGGCTTCGACCTCAGGCAGTATCCCGGCGGGAGGGGGAGAGCCGATGAGGGATTTATCCGGCGCGGCCAGCACCGTGCCGTCAGGCGAAAAAAGCATGGCGTAACCGCTTTGATAGGGGCGTATGTGCGCAATGCGTTCCTGTACAGTGTCCAGCGAAAGGTCAACGCCCACCGCGCCCAGAAAGGCGTTTTCGTTCAGAATGGGGGCGCTGACGCTGAAAACGTGCTTTTGGGCGTCCTCATCATAATAAACCGGGGTGAAAAAAACTTCTCTTTTTTGACGCGGCACGGCGTAATAGTTGTCATCCCGCTGCTCGTCGCCGCCGGAGACAGGGGCCAGCGAGCCGTTATCCTTGAAAACCCAGTAAATATTTATGCTTCCGCCCTCCGTGGCGTATTCTTCGCCCTGGTACATGGCGTCCTGCCCGTCATAGGCGTCTGGCTCCCATATGCTCCAGATGCCGAAGATGTGTTTTTCAGGCTGGATCTGCCGTTTGATCACCTCGGCCAGATCCGCGCGGGGATAAGCGCCCAGGCGTTTTATCTCCGCCATCTGAAGGGCCAGGGATTTGACCAGGGCGTAAGCCCTGTTGGAGGTCTCGGCAAAAGGGGCGGCTTCGGAGAGCAGTATGACTTCGGCCTCGGAATAGGCCTCTTGCAGGGCTATGTCATGCATACGGTGGCGTGAGAACAAAATAAGCCACAGCAGAACGATGAATACGGGAGGCAGCAGGCTGGCAAGCATTCGCGGGCGTAAGCGCATGGCGGTTTCCATTGGTCTTGGGCGTTGATGAGAAGATGGATATAACAAAAAATATAGCTAGAGTAAAGGAAACACTGATTAATTCGGGGCTCCGCCCCG
>JAITGZ010000188.1 GCA_031280335.1 Deltaproteobacteria bacterium
CGACTGAATATCACCGCCGGAAAGCCCCCGCAGCAGGGCATCAACTTCTTCTTGCGCCAAAATTTTGTTCATATGCAGACCCCCGTGTGAAGCCTTGCAAATATAATGCCGTTTTAAAATGCAGGCAAGAACGGGTTTTTGTGGTTCCGCCCCCGGCGGAAGGCCCTACAGCACGGCGGCCGGCCGGCTCCGCGCGGCGATGAGCCTGCTTAAAATTGAATTATGCGGTTCCGCAAGTTCAAAGTTTTACTTATTTAAAGTCTTGGGGTATATTGGGTTCATGGAAAAGCATTCAGTTGCGGCTGCGGATTTTTTAAAGCCCTTGGGGGCCATATTGCTTGCCGGGGCGGTTATTTTAGCGCTTTCCGTCCGGGTTTACGATGCCATGCGCCTGTTAAGCCTGGAGCGGGCGGAAAGGATGGACTTGGCGGCGGTGGAGCAGTTTGGCGCCACCATGGGTTTATGGATGGAGGAGCAGGCGGTTTTGGCCAAGTCCCTGGCCCGCAGTCCGGTGGTTATAAACTATGTGAAAGATCCCGGGGATACGCAGCTGCGCCGCTCGGTGCGGGAGTATCTGGAACGCAACCATGCGGTCATGCCGCAGTTCTCGTTGATGGCCCTGGTTTATTACCGGCAGGACCAGTCCGCGCCGCCCCTGCGGATGATGCTGGACGGGCGTCCGCATATTTTGGAGGACGGCGTCTTTCTGGTGGATTCCATTAAGAACCGGGTGGTAATGAGCGGATCCCGGCGCGGGGTGAATTATTTTGAGGCGCTGCGGGCCGGGGATGAGGCTTTTTGGGCCGAGGCCAGGCGCAGCATTATTCCGGACATGTCGCCGGCCAGCGTGCTGGCCGTGCCGGTGAAGGATGAACAGGGCAGGCTGCTGGCCGCCCTGGTACTGGGTATAAAGTTGGAATACCTGAATAACAAATTCATCAAAGGCATGTCCACCGAGGAGGGGGTGGTGCTGGAGATGTTGGACGAGCGGGGTTTTTTTGTCGCTTCGCCCAGTTCATCCATGGTGCTTAACGAAGCCGCCCTGCCCGACGGGCAGGCCATTCTGCGTTTATCCAACGAGGACCATGGAGTTTCTTTTTCCGTGCGCCTGCGCAGCGGATTGTGGCAGGTTTCCACCGTTCCCCTGCCCAAGATACACAGTTCAGCCGGCCGCTGGTGGGCGGTGATGCGCCGTCCTGAGGAGGGGATGTACGCGGATATCCCCGTTTTCCCATGGTTTATTTTTACGCCTTTGGGAATATTTTTGGGCGTAACGCTCATGATTATGGTCGTCTGGGGGCAGGCCAGGCGGCTGCGCTATGCGCGGCGGGCGCTGAACCGTCCGGATGATCGTGAGATAATGGATTTGGCCCCCTATCCCGTGTTGATGGCGGACAAGGGAGGAACCGTCTTGTGGGCCAATGAGCCGGCGTGCATAGAGCTGGGGCGCAGCGGCATGGAGATGCTGGACCAGCCTTTGGACATGTTTCTCAGCGCGGATCAAAATATTTTCAGCGACATAGGCGTCATGGGCGTGGCCCATGTCAAGTGCGTAAACCGGCGCAAGCGCGGCGGCGCGACGGTGGAATACGACTGTACCGTGTGCATGGATTCCAACGAGCAGTACGTCATGTACCTGCGCGAGCCGGAAGGTGATGCGCCCAGAAACTTCGCCGTGTCCGAGTCTTTGGTCAAATCCCTGCATGAGGCGGAGCGTCTGCGTCTGGAGGCGGAAAAGGCCAGCCAGGCCAAGAGCGAATTCCTGGCCACCATGAGCCATGAAATCCGGACCCCGCTGAATGCGGTCATCGGCATGTCGCACCTTCTGCTGCAACATGATCTGGAGCCAGTCTCCAGGCAGTATGCGGAAAAAATCCACAGCGCAGGTCAGTCTCTCCTGGGCGTAATCAACAGCGTACTGGACCTGTCCAAGATTGAAGCGGGGAAGATGCAGCTGGAGACGGCGCCCTTTGAACTGATCCCCCTGCTGGAACGTGTGCGCGCCATTTTTCATCCTCAGTTTGAGGACAAGCAGCTGTTTTTTGATCTGGATGGCGGGACAGGACTGCCGCGTACGCTCATAGGCGATTCTTTGCGCTTAAGCCAGATACTCACCAATTTGGTGAGCAACGCCCTTAAATTTACCGCCAAAGGCGGGGTTACCCTGCGGGTGGAGGCGGCGGAAGAAACCCATGACGCGCCGGTCTGTGAAGACAGCTGTTTTTTGCGTTTTACGGTGCGCGACAGCGGGCTGGGCATGAATGAAGAAGAAGCGGGCCGTCTGTTTCAATCTTTCTCCCAGGCGGATTCCTCCATTGCCCGTAAATACGGCGGCAGCGGCCTCGGCCTGGTCATCGCCAAGAGCCTGGTGGAAATGATGGGGGGTAAAATATGGCTCAAAAGCGAGCCGGGCCAGGGCACGGAGTTTGTTTTCACCGCCCGTTTCGAGGTCGCGCACGGAGTGGACGACGATGCCGCGCCCAAGGGAGAGGCGGAAGAAGAACGGGACATGGCCGCCGCCTACGCCGCCCGTCTTAAAGGACGCAAGGTGCTGCTGGTGGAGGACAATCAGATTAATCAGGATGTGGCTTCGGAACTGCTGGCCGGGATCGGAGCGAGCATCGCGGTGGCCGATAACGGAGAAGTGGCCGTGCGGCAGCTTGAAAAACCCGGGCACGGCATTGAGCTTGTACTCATGGATCTGCAGATGCCGGTTATGGACGGCTATGAAGCTACCCGCCGCATCCGCCGTTGCCCCCACAACGAAAAGCTGCCCATCATCGCCATGACCGCCCATGCCATGAGCAGTGAGCGGGAGCGCTGCATGGCCGAGGGCATGAACGACCACCTGAGCAAACCCATTGATGTGGAAAGACTGTATGCCACTCTGGACAAATGGCTGGGCGGCAAACACACACATATATAAAAAAACACACAGTTTTCCAGTTAATCCCTTTTTATAAAATGTAATTATTACAGCATGTTGTCCGTATAAAGGGCATTGGCATGAATTTTGTATAAATGGTAAATATCCGCGCCGTTTAAGAATACGTGCGCCCGTGCAAATGATCTGAAACGAATATGTGCCCATTTCAAAGTTAAAATGTTCAGGGAGACAGCCATGCCTCAATTCACCATAAAAAAAGTTGTTCAATGTTCCGGTGTTGGCCTGCACAGCGGTAAAATGGTCGATCTTACCCTGCGTCCGGCCGAAGTGGACAGCGGCATAAATTTTTTCATCAACAGCGCGCAAGGCGACCGGCGTATAGCCCTTGCCCCTGATCGCGTGGTAGCCACCGGTCTGGCCACGACCATAGGGACGGACGGCGCGTCCATCTCCACAGTGGAGCACCTGCTGGCCACAGTGCGCGGCTTGGGCATAGACAACCTGCGCATTGAAACCAAAGGGAGCGAACTGCCCATTATGGACGGCAGCGCCGCGCCCTTCGTCCTTTTATTCAAAAACGCCGGGATCAAGGCCCAGCCCGCCCAACGCCGGGTCTGGCGCGTCAAAAAGGCCTTCAGCCACGCCCAGGGCGATAAATTCATCCAGGCGGAACCCTATGCCGGTTTTCAGGTGGACTACTCCATAGATTTCGCCCACCCCCTCATCGGTACGCAGCGCCTTTGTCTGGACCTGGACAGGGAAGGCTTCAATCAGGTGGCCAAGGCCCGCACCTTCGGTTTTTTGCGTGAGGTGGAAGCCCTATACGCCCGCGGTCTGGCCCTGGGCGGTTCCCTGGACAATTCTGTGGTGCTGGACGAACACGGCGTGGTCAACCCGGAAGGTCTGCGCTGCCCGGATGAATTTGTGCGGCACAAAATTTTGGACTTTATCGGCGACATGGCCATGCTGGACCTGCCCCTGCAAGGCAAATTCACCGTGCGCTGTTCCGGACACGCCCTCAATAACCAGTTTTTGCGCCTGCTTTACGAAAACCGCGCCATTTATCTGGAACGCGCCGAACTGGCGGAAAAAGAAAGAACCCACGCCCCGGCCCAGCGCCGCCGCGCCTTACACCTGCCCCGGCCCCTGGAACACAGAGTGCCGGCTTAAGCAAATCCGGGGTGCCTGCCCAACCATTCAAGCCAGGCGTCCATGCCCTCGCCGGTGTAGGCGGATAGCTCCAATACTTCCAGGCGCGGGTTGATTTTGCGGGCATTGGCTGCGCACAGGCGCGGATCAAAGCGTACATAGGGCAAAAGGTCTATTTTGTTGATTAGCATAAGGCGCGAGGCCGCGATCATGTGCGGGTATTTCAGAGGCTTGTCGTCCCCTTCCGTTACGGAAAGCAAGGTTACCTTGGCCTGCTCGCCCAGGTCGAAATCCGCCGGGCAGATCAGGTTGCCCACATTTTCTATAAAGAGTATGCCCCCACGCTCCAAAGGCAGATTTTGCGCCGCCCGGCGCACCATGGCCGCGTCCAGGTGGCAGCCCCGGCCGGTGTTGATCTGAAAGGCAGGCGCTCCGGCGGCCCGGATGCGCTCCGCGTCGTTGGGCGTCTCCTGGTCGCCCTCAATCACCGCGCAAGGACGGCTTTGGCCCAAACGCCCCAAGGTTTCCACCAGCAGGGTGGTTTTGCCGGAGCCGGGGCTGGAGACCAAGTTCAGTACCAAGAGACCCCATTGGGCAAAGAACTCGCGGTTGCTTTGCGCCAGTCGGTCATTTTGCCCCAGAACCGCAGCTTCTACCTCAATGATGCTTTTTTTCCCCATGCTCTTTTATTCCTCTATTTCCATGCGGTTGACGACCATGCCCCGGCCGCCCTCCAAACGCAGGCCCCGCCCCGCGCAAAGGGGGCAGGGCAATTCCAGCCCCGGCCCCAGATCAAATTCATGCCCGCAATCCAGACAGCGCGCCCTGATCGGACTCTGTTCCAGGTGCAGAGCGCATCCCTGGGCTATGCCGCCCGCGCACACCACCTCAAAGCAGGCGGCTATGGCCTCAGGCTCCACACAGGCCGATGCATCCACCTCGATCCATACAGCCAGAATACGCCGCGCGCTGTGCTTCAGGGCCGCCTGCTCCATGATCTCCAGCGCGGCAATGGCTATGCTCATTTCATGCATGACAGGCTTGATCCCCTAAGGAAACATTGATTAATTCGGGACTATGCCCCGAACCCCGCTGGGGGGAATAAGAAAGGGGCATGTTCGCCCAAGCATTGCTTTACCTCTGCCATCCCTCTGCACAACGGCAAGGCACCCCAGGCCCCCGGCGGTGATCTGTTTTTTCAAGTCCTCCGCTGGAACGCAATTTGCGAAAGGGCAAATTCCGTTCCAGCGGCGAATTACAAAAGTAAAAATCACCATCAAGGGGTGAGCCCCTTGGGGTTCCCTCCCCAATATTATTTATTCTTATTCTTATTCTTATTCTTATTCTTATGGCTCCCTCTCTGTTGGGGTGAGTTCGGCCATTTGTTTCAGGGCCAGGTAGCGGTCCAGGTATTCTTTTTCCAGGCTTTTGCGGAAGGCTCTGGATTGTTCCGGGTTGGATTCTTCCAACTGGGCGTAGCGGTTTTCTCCGGAGAGGAAGTTTTGCAAGGTTCCGTCCGGGTGTTTGTATTCCAGGGTGAGCGGGTTTTTGCCCTGGGCGGTCAGCTGCGGGTTAAAGCGGTACAGGGGCCAGTAGCCGGATTCTACGGCCAGGCGGCTTTCTTCCATGCTTTTGCCCATGCCTTTGCGGATGCCGTGATTGATGCAAGGGGCGTAGGCGATGAGCAGGGAGGGGCCTTTGTAGGCTTCGGCCTCTTTGATGGCTTTAAGGGTTTGGTTTTTGTCCGCGCCCATGGCGATGGAGGCCACATAGACAAAGCCGTAGGTCATGGCGATGCGGCCCAGGTCTTTTTTGGGGGCGGGCTTGCCTGAGGCGGTGAACTTGGCGATGGAACCGGTGGGGCTGGCCTTGGAGGACTGGCCGCCGGTGTTGGAGTAAACTTCCGTATCCACCACCAGGACGTTGATATCCTCGCCGGAGGCCAGCACGTGGTCCAGCCCGCCGAAGCCTATGTCATAGGCCCAGCCGTCGCCGCCGAAAATCCAGGAGGATTTTTTGGTGTAGTGGTCTTCCAGGGCTGCCAGTTCGCGCAGCAGGGGGGTTTTGTCCTTGATGCCCGCCAGCAGGGCGATGACCGCATCGCCGGCGTTTTTGGAGGCATCGCCGTCGTCTTTGGCCTCCATCCAGGCGGTCAGGGCCTGTTGCAGCGCGGGGGTCAGGCCGGCTTTGGGGTCTTTGAGGGCCTGACCGGCCAGGTCTATTAATTTGCTCCGGCGCTGTTTGGCGGCCAGGAGCAGGCCCAGGCCGAATTCCGCCGCGTCTTCAAACAGGGATTGCCCCCAGGCCGGGCCGTGGCCGTCTTTGTTGACGCAGTAAGGCATGGATGGGGTAGAAGCTCCCCAGACCGAGGAGCAACCGGTGGCATTGGCCACCACCAGACGTTCGCCGAAGAGTTGGGTAACCAGCTTGACATAGGGGGTTTCGCCGCAACCGGCGCAGGCCCCGGAGAACTCCAGCAGCGGCTGGTGGAACTGCGAGCCTTTGAGCGTATCCCGGCGCAGCAGGTTTTCTTTGAGGCTGATTTTGGCCTGGGCAAAAGCCAGGTTGGGTACCTGCGCGGGCAGCTGGCTTTCCAGAGGTTTCATGAGCAGAGCCTTCTGTTTGGCCGGGCAGACTTGGGCGCAGGAGCCGCAGCCCAGGCAATCCTGGGAATAAACCTGCATACGGTAGCGTAATCCGTCCAGTTCTTTGCCCAGGGCCTTCAGGGTAACAAAGCTTTCCGGCCGGCCTTTAAGTTCGTCTTCAGCGGCCAGATAGGGACGTATGGCCGCGTGCGGGCATACGTAGGCGCACTGGTTGCACTGAATGCAGTTTTCCGGCTGCCATTCCGGCACATCTATGGCCACGCCGCGTTTTTCGTAAGCGCTGGTGCCCAGGGGGAAGATGGCTGCGGGATGAAAGGCGGAGACAGGCAGGGCGTCGCCTTTTTGGGCCAGGATGGGGCGAACCACCTCGCGGATGTACGGGGTGTCGTCCGGGTATTCCAGGGAGGCGCCTGAGGAGGCATTGGCCCAGGAGGCCGGGTAGCGCACTTCTTCCAGGGCCTGGGCCGCTTTATCCACGGCGGCTATGTTCATGTCCACCACCTTGCCGCCTTTTTTGCCGTAGGCGTGGCGTACGGAGTCCTTGAGCAGTTCCAGGGCCTGTTCAAAGGGCAGCACGGCGGAAAGTTTGAAAAAGGCCGTCTGCATGATCATGTTGATGCGTCCGCCCAGACCCAGATCTGTGGCCAGTTTGACCGCATCCACATTATAAAAGCGCAGTTTTTTGCGGGCGATGGTTTGCTTCGTGGCCGCAGGCAGTTCGCGCTCCATGTCTTCCAGGCTCCAACTGGAATTGAGTACAAAAACCCCGCCCTCTTTGATTACGTCCAGAATATCATACTGCAGCACATAAGAGGACTTGTGGCAGGCGATATAGTCGGCGCTGGTGATCAGGTAGGAGGACTGGATGGGCTTTTTGCCGAAACGCAGGTGCGAGACGGTGAAGCCGCCGGACTTTTTGGAGTCGTAGGCAAAGTAGCCCTGGGCGTACAAATCGGTATGGTCGCCGATGATCTTGATGGCCTGTTTATTCGCCCCCACCGTGCCGTCGGCCCCCAGGCCGAAGAACTTGCACTGCACCGTGCCCGCCGGGACCGTGTCCAGGGGCGCGCCCACAGGCAGGGAAGCGCCGTTTACATCGTCGTTGATACCCACGGTAAAGTGATTTTTGGGCGCGCCCAGCTTCATGTTGTCAAAGACGGCCTTGATTTCGGCCGGGGAGAATTCTTTGGATCCCAGGGCATAACGCCCGGCCAGCAGACGCGGGTGTCTGTCCGCCTCGGTCAGGGCTGCGGCCATGTCCAGATACAGGGGCTCGCCCAGCGCGCCCGCTTCTTTGCTGCGGTCCAGCACGGTCAGGCAGCGGACGGAGGCGGGCAGCGCCTCCAGCAGGTGTTTGGCGGAGAAGGGGCGGAAGAGGTGTACGGTGATGAGTCCGACCTTTTCGCCCTGAGCCAGCATATGGTCGATGCTTTCTTTGATCGCCTCGCACCCTGATCCCATGGCCGCGATCACCCGTTCGGGTTCGGGGTGGCCGAAATATTCAAAAGGTTTGTAGTGCCGGCCGGTAAGCTGCCCCACCTTGCGCATCATGGCGGCGACTATGTCCGGCAGGGCCTGGTAATAGGGGTTGGAGCGTTCCCGTCCCTGAAAATAAATATCCGGGTTCTGCACCGTGCCCCGTATGGTGGGGTGGCGCGGTTCCATGGCCGTTTTGCGGAATTCTTCTATTTTGGCGTGATTGACCAGTTTGGCGATGTCCTCATAGTCAATGACCTCTATTTTGCTGACTTCGTGCGAGGTGCGGAAGCCGTCAAAAAAGTGCATGAAGGGCACGCTCCCCTCCACGGCGGCAAGGTGGGCCACCAGGGCCAGGTCCATGCATTCCTGTACGGAGGAGGAGCAGAGCATGGCAAAGCCGGTCTGGCGGGTGGCCATGACATCCTGGTGATCGCCGAAGATGGAGAGGGAGGGGACGGCCAGGGAACGGGCGGAGACGTGAAAAACCCCGGGCAGCAGTTCGCCGGCGATTTTATACATGTTGGGAATCATCAGCAAAAGCCCCTGCGAGGCGGTAAAGGTGCTGGTCAGGGCGCCGCCGGCCAGGGACCCGTGTACCGCGCCCGCCGCACCCGCCTCGGACTGCATCTCGCGCACCTGCACCGTCTGGCCGAAGATGTTCCTGCGTCCCTCCGCCGCCCATTCGTCGGCGGATTCCGCCATGTTGGACGAGGGGGTGATGGGAAAAATAGCCGCCACGTCGCTTAAGGCATAGGCAACGTGGGCTGCGGCCGTGTTGCCGTCCATGGTCTTTTTCTTGCCGCTCATATGATCTCCTCCTTAAAAGTATGCCGTTGAAGGTTCCGCGCTGGATGGGAGACAAAATGCCTGGCCCCGCCTCCAGTGGCGATACGGGGCGTTTGCGCGATAGTATATATTATTTTATGTCCCTGTCTATAGTCTTGGGAGCTAATCCCACCCCTCCTGAACCCATTTGAGTTTTTCAGCCGCGCAGCGGCTAAAAAACTGTCGAGGGGGTTTGGGGGGAATCATTCCCCCCAAATGGGGCACGGGGCGATAGCCCCGATTAAGCGTAGCGGATACGGGGCGATAGCCCCGATTAGACGTAGCGGGCGCGGGGTGATAGCTCCGATTCGCCCGTTTGTCATCCGCAGGCTTCGCGCAAAAAGCGCAGATTTTCTTTTGCTGTTTCCAGGACAACGGGCAGATCCACCTCAAGGCTGACGGATATGTCATAGCCGGCTTCTTTCAACCGGCGCAGCCGGCGGAGGTGTATGTGCCGGCGCTCTTTGATCAGGGGTGCCCGCTGGTCCGGGCGCCCCTGGTCGTCCGAGATATGCGCGTGGCGGATCAAGGGGAGGTATCCGGTCAGGTCCAGGTCTCCTTCTCCATTAAATTCCATATTATAAAAATCGATCACCAGACCCAGATGGGGGGAGTCCAGTTCCCGCGCCAGCGCCGCGGCTTCTTCCACATAATTGACGCAGTTGCAGTAGCAGAGGCCCAATGCCTCGACGCAGACGGTGATATCTTTCTGCCCCAAAATATCCGTTGTAACGCGCAGAAAGGAGCGAAACTGCTTCAGGGCGAGGCGCGGATCAAAACCGGCGGGCAGGCGGCGTGAAAGGGGCGAGCCTATGCCTACGCCTTGCACGCCCAAGGTCAATGCGGCGGAGAGGCAGTCGCGGGCGTATTGTCCGACATTTTTTTCGTCAAATCCCGGACCGGCGATGATTACTTCCGGCGGGCAATAACGGTTGAAGTACAAACAGGGCAGGCGCAGTTTTTCCAGTTGACGGGCCAGATCGGCGCGTCCGCGCTGGTCCAGCTGCCGGACATTCTTTGCCCCCAGTTCCACATAGTCATAACCGGCATTGGCGACAAGATCCAATTCGTTTGTTTCCGCCGTGCAGCCAATGAGCATTTTTTCCCTTCCTTAGAGAGTTGTAAGCCATAGAAAGAAACCCAGCAGGGGCAGGGCCGCGCAGGTGGTGCTTACCACCACCCGCGCGGCCAGGGAGGCATCCGCGCCGCTGCTCTTGATAAAGGCGACATTGCTTACGGCGGAGGGCATGGCGATCATCAGGGTTGTGATGCTCAAGGTCTCCCGGTCATCCACAAACAGGCGCATAAGGCCGAAAAAGACCAGCGGAAGCGCCGCCTGTTTCAAGAGAATAATTTTCCAGAGCAGGGCATCCAAAAAAATC
>JAITGZ010000216.1 GCA_031280335.1 Deltaproteobacteria bacterium
CCAGGGCCACAGGCAGTTCCAGCAGTCTTTCGGCATAATACAAAGCGCTTATGCCGCCCTGGTGCAAAAAAGAAGCTGCAACGGTTACGGCCAGCATGTGCAGCTGATGAGCGGCGGCACCGCATATGGCCGGGGGCATGGCGCGCAGAAAACCCAGGTTGGCCGGGGCAGTGAGGCTGACCCGCCCTGCAAGGCGCACTCTCAGCCCGCGCGCGGCCATGAACTGCACGGCGTTTTGCAGCAGCCCCCCCAGAATCAGCCCCAGGCAGAGCGTTTCCGCTGCGGCGCTGCCGCTATGCCCGGCCAGCAGGGCAAGGCCGCCGGCGGCCAACAGGCCCAAATTAAGAACAAGGGGCGCGCAGGCGGGCGCGGCATAGTGCCCCAGGGCCATGAGCAGGGCGCTGCCCGTGGCCGCTCCCGCCGCCAGGGGCAGGTAAAACAGCCCCAGACGGATAAACCCGGCGGTCATCTCAAGCAGCGCCGCCTCGCCGGACAAGCCGGGCAGGAGCATCCGGGCCAGCGCCCCCGCTGCGGCCGCGCCAGCCAAACTCAAGAGCAGCGCGGCCAGTACCAGCTCAAGCCACGCGGCGCGGCCGAAGGCCAGGGCACTTTCCCTGCCGCCGTGCGCTTCCTCCCGGACAAAGGCGGGGATAAAAGCCAGGGCCGGCGCCCCCTCGTGCAGCAGCCGCCGCGCAAAATGAGGCAGGCGAAAGGCGGCCAGAAATATATCCGCCGCGAGGCCCCCGCCCAGAAGTCCGGCAAAGAACATATCGCGGGCCAGCCCCAGAAGGCGCGAAAAACCCAGCCCGACCCCCAGGGCCAGGGCTGCGGAGCGCCAGGCGCGCCCTGAGACCGGCCCCGGCCCAGCGCCCAAAAGCCTAACCCGCCCGTCCGGGCATGCCCCGGCCTTTTTGCTTCCAGAGCTGAGCCAGAATAGCGGCCACAGCATGGTAGAGGTCTTTGGGAATCGTCTCCCCTATCTCCGCCTGCTGGAATAAGGCGCGCGCCAGCGGCTTGTTTTCGCGTATGGGCACATTGTTGGCTCTGGCTATTTCTTTGATTTTTTCCGCCACACGTCCCGCGCCTTTGGCCAACACCACCGGGGCGGGCGCCACAACAGCATCGTACTTCAGGGCCACGGCAATGTGCGTGGGGTTGGTAATGACCACATCGGCCTTGGGCACATCCTGCATCATGCGGCGTTTGGCCATCTGGAACATCTTTTGGCGCTGTTTGCTCTTGATGGTCGGGTCGCCTTCCGCCTGGCGCTGCTCGTCCTTGACCTCGGCCTTGGTCATTTTCAAATTTTCAATATAATCCCAGCGGGTATAAATTAAATCAATCACCGCTATTATGACCATGGGGATGAGGGAATACAGCACAATCCTGAAACCGGTCTTCAGAATGTAAAGGCACAGCCCTGCGGCGTCAGTGTAATAAAGGGTAATGAATTGGGGCATTTCATCCCGCAGCACCAAAAAAGGCACCAACCCGATGACCAGGGCCTTGAACATGTTCTTAAACAAGCGTCCCAGGGTGCCCAAAGAAAAAAACATACGCTTGATCCCGTTCAACGGGTTCATCTTGGAAAATTTTGGACGCAGCGGCTCGGCAGTCCACAACTTGCCCACCTGCAGGCGCTGCACAATATAGGAACAGACACCTATGGTCAGGATGATGGGCAGCACCATCTTGGCCACGGAAGCGGACATGGAGATGAACAACACATAGATGTTGCCGGGAGTGGGATCAAAAGCGTCAATTTCGTACAGAAAAAAACGGCGCAGCAAATCCAGAAGTTCCTCCCCCACATAGCGGATCCAAATGTAGGTAATGATTACGCCGATCAGCACATTGAGCGTGCCGCTGATTTCAGCGGATTTGGGCACATTGCCTTTTTTGCGCGCCCGATCTATTTGCTTGGGCGTGGGTTTTTCAGTCCGGCTGGGGTCTTTCTGCGGCATTTCACCCCCCGCCCACACTGCGCATGAAATTGTTGAGCATGGGGGAAATTCCGCGTATAAAATCATTCAGGTAAAGGCCGATCAGTGAAAACATGACCCCGAAAAAAAAGAAACCCACACCGATTTTGACAGGAAAGCCAAGCACCATAAGATTCATCTGGGGCGCAACGCGGGCCATCATGGCCAGAGCCAGCTCCACCATAAACAGACAAGTTACGATGGGTCCGGCTATTTTCAGCGCCAGGGTGAACATGCCCGCAGCCAGACGAATCATGTCGCGCATGGCCCTTTCCTCCACCAAAAGATGTCCTGGCTCCACCAGGCTGAAGCTGCTCACCAGGGCCTTGACCAGCAGCAGGTGGCCGTCCAGCAGTAAAAAAATACACAAACCTATGCTGTGCAGCAAAAAAGAGGTAATAACCATTTGCTGGTTGGAAGAAGGATCCATCAGGCTGATCATGCTGAAACCCATCTGGAAGCCGATGATTTGCCCCCCAAGCTGCATGCCGGCAAAGACAAACTGCACCATCAGCCCCAGCCCCAGGCCCAGTACGGCCTCGCCAAACAGCAGCAAGGCCAGATTAAACGGGCCGGCGGGGAAGGCTATGCCCTGAACGGCGTTCGCAGGCCAGAGCGCCAGGGTCAGCACCAGACACAGCGCCGCCTTGACCTGGGCGGGGATGTTTTCCCCGCCGAAAAAAGGCAATAAAAAAAGAATCAGGCTTATACGCATGAAGGTGAGGGTAAAACTCAAAAAACTGGCGGGATCAAAATTAAAAAGATTCATGCGCTGGTAGTAGCAAAAAATATGCCGCCGGGCAATCATGGCCGGAAAACCTTGTTAATTTGCCCCAAATAAAAATCAAAGGAGTTGACAGTGAAAATATGTATAGTCGGCACAGGGTATGTGGGTTTGGTAAGCGCGGCCTGTTTCGCGGAGATGGGCAACGATGTGCGCTGTGTGGACGCCAAGACGGATGTGGTGAAAAAACTGCGCGCCGGGGTAGTCCCCATTTACGAACCAGGACTGGAAGCCCTGGTCTGGCACAATCACAGCCAGGGGCGGCTTTATTTTGACACCAGCCTGGAAGAAGGGCTTAAAGAGGCGGAGCTGCTTTTTATCTGTGTGGGCACGCCCTCCGGAACGGACGGCGCGGCGGATTTGAGCCAGGTGTGCAATGTGGCCCGCGAGATCGGGCGCAAGATGTACGCCCCGTTGGTGGTGGTGAATAAATCCACCGTGCCTGTGGGTACGGCGAACATGGTGCGGGACATTATCGCCGGTGAACTGCGCGACCGGGAAATGAATCTGGAATTTCATGTGGCTTCCAATCCGGAATTCCTTAAGGAAGGCGATGCGGTCAATGATTTTATGAAGCCAGACCGCGTGGTGGTGGGGGCGGATCACCCCAAACCGGCCGCCCTGTTGAAAACCCTTTACGCCCCTTTCGCGCGCAGCCGCGAAAAATTCATCAGCATGGGCGTACGCAGCGCCGAAATGACCAAGTACGCCGCCAATTGCATGTTGGCCGCAAAAATATCTTTTATCAACGAAGTCGCCAATATATGCGAACAGGTGGGGGCGGATGTGCGTGATGTGCGCGTGGGCATAGGCGCGGATCATCGCATCGGCTACCACTTTATTTATCCCGGCATGGGTTTTGGCGGGTCATGCTTCCCCAAGGATGTGCGGGCGCTCATTCATACCGCCCGCGCCCACGGGGTTTCTCCGCAGCTGCTGCAGGCGGTGGAAGATGTGAACAACCTCCAAAAGCTGGTCATGGTCAGGCGTATTGTGGAATATTTTAACCCCAGGGGAGGGGTCAAGGATAAAATTCTGGCCGTCTGGGGCCTGGCCTTTAAGGCCAACACGGACGACCTGCGCGAATCCGCGCCGGTGGACGCGGTGAAAGCCCTGGCCGCGCAGGGCATGAGCGTACATGTCTATGATCCGGTGGCCGCAGCGGGGGCCCGCCTGGAATTTGCGGATAACCCGCTCGTCAGCGTAATGGAAGACCAGTATGCGGCTCTGGGGGGGGCCGATGCCCTGCTGGTGGCCACGGAGTGGAACCAGTTCCGCACACCGGACTTCACACGGATAAAAAAGGCGCTGCACGCCCCGGCCATTTTTGACGGACGCAATCTCTACGCCCCGGAAGAAATGGAGGCCCTGGGTTTTGAATATTTTTGCGTGGGCCGGGGACATAGATAAAAGTCATCATCCGGCGGGGCCTCCCTTACCGCTTTTGCCTGATCCGGCAGGGGAAGGCCGGGGTCAGACCGATCCGCTGGCGGTATTTTTCCGGCCTTTACATCCGGCCTTTATTATGTTTAAGAAAGCGTTCGAGGTACCGTACATTCCGGCGCGGCATCCTTGCCGTGCGTAACCGGGCGGCAAATCCGGTTTTCACTGTTGCCTGGTCTGAACGGGTGCCGGCCCATCAAGCGCTTAGGGGGT
>JAITGZ010000012.1 GCA_031280335.1 Deltaproteobacteria bacterium
CCTCGCCTATATCCGCAACGCGCAAGTCTTCAGCCCCAATGCTCCGCAGGCCATCAGCAAGCATGGTCATGCAGTAAGGGCAAGCCACGGCCAGACGCTCCGCGCCGCTGGCCGCGATGTGCCGCGCGCGCTCTTCGTTTATACGTCCGCCATCGTTATCTTCCAGCCACATATGTCCTCCACCCGCTCCGCAGCAGAAGCTTTCAGCCTTGCACTCGGACATTTCACGCAGACTAATCCCCCCGACCGCGCGCAAAAGTTCCCGCGGGGCCGCGAATTCGCCGTTATAGCGCCCCAGATAGCAGGGGTCGTGGTAGGTAAGAATACCGGACAGCGCCTTGGTCAATTTAAGTTTGCCAGCGCGGAGAAGCCGGAACAGAAACTGCGTGTGGTGCGTTACTTCCAGTTCCAGACCCAACTGGGCATATTCACCGGAAAAGACATTGAAGCAATGCGGACAGGCGGTTATAATTTTTTTTACGCCATAGTTTTTGAACAACTCGACATTGGCCCGGGCCAGCATCTGGAATATATATTCATTGCCGGTTCTTCTGGCCGGATCGCCGCAGCATGGCTCATTATCCCCCAATATGGCGAAAGAAATTCCAGCCAGACGCAGCAGGCCGCATACGGCGCGCGCGGTGTTTTGGTTACGGGCGTCAAAAGAGGCGGAGCAGCCCGCCCAGTACAGATATTCATACGCTTGGGCCGCGCCGCCTTTACCGAGTACCGGCACCGGGGTTTCCGCCTCGTCATTCCAGAGGCCGCGCTCGGCCCGGCCCACGCCCCACGGGTTGGCGTTTCTTTCGAGATTGCGGTAAAGAAGCTGAAATTCCGCCGGGTAATCATCCTCCGTTAAAACCAGATTGCGCCGCCAACCGGCCATGAGCTTGCCATGCCGCACGAACACCGGGCACTGTTCCTCGCAGGCGCCGCAGGTGGTGCAGGCCCACACCTCTTGCGCGGAAATGTCCGGAGCGTCAAGATGCCGCTCCAACTGCATCCGGACGGCCTGGATGTTTTTTTTAGGTGAAAGCTTTTTACCGGCGCGCCATGCCGGACATCCATCCTGGCAGCGTCCGCAGTCGGTGCAGGATGTGGCGTCGAGCAGGTCTTTGGCGCAATAGTCGGCTAAGCGGGCGATGCCGAAGCGCCCGGCGTCCGCATCCTCCAAATTCATCCAGGGCAGCGAGCGCCGCCCGGCATCATGGAAAAATTGACTGAGCGGCGCGGTCATCAGATGCGCGAGCTTTCCATATGGCATATATGCTATGAAAACCAAAGCCGAAAAGAGATGCCCCCACCACAGCGCCTGAAAAACCGGGCGCAGCAAACCTGCGTCCAGACCTCCCCATAAAGGGGCCAGAAAATTGCCCACCGGCGACCAGGACGCCCAAGGATCGTTCGTTCCGGCAATGCGCAGGCTTTCGACCAAAAAACCGGAGAACAGAATGAGCGCAATTAAACCGAGCGCGATAAAATCCGTTTTGGTGTTGTCCATTCTTGCCGGTTTAAAAAACGCGCGCCGCAAAAGATAAAAAAGCGCCGCCGCCAGGGCCAGCCCGCCCAGAAGGTCCAACGCCAAGGAGAGCCAGAGGTAAAAAGACCCCTGAAAAAGCGGCATACCGAGATGTTCCTGAACTGATATCACCGCTGTGGCGAACAGTGAAACGGCAAAACACCAGAATATGGCCCAATGCGGGGCTCCGGACAACGGGCGGCGCATAATCCGCCGTTGCAGCAGGCTTTCAAACAACACACTTTTAAGCCGCGCCCGCAGGTCGCCGGGCGTCATGGCGCCGCGCCCCATACGCCACATGGAACAGCGCCTGTAAAAACCGTTGAAACATATGCCCAACGCCAGAAGCATACCCAGGTACATGAGCCAATGATGCTCAATATTCCAATAAAGCGGTCTTGTGGGCGTCATGACTGATCCTCTCCGTGAAGGTTCAACCGCGAAGCCTTTTGAACTCCGCAGTCAGAACCGGCAGAACCTCCAGCGCGTCCGCCACAATGCCGTAATCGGCAATTTTAAAGATATTGGCCTCCGGGTTTTTATCCACAGCAATGATGACCTTTGACGAGGACATCCCGGCGATATGCTGCAATGCGCCTGAAATACCGAAAGCAAAATAAAGCGAGGGTGAAATCACTTTGCCGGTTTGTCCCACCTGGTCGCCGTAATTGCGCCAGCCCGCGTCCACCACGGCGCGCGACGCGCCCACAGCGGCCCCGATCGTATCGGCCAATTCTTCGATAAGGGCGAAATTTGCCGCGCTCTTCATGCCGCGCCCGCCGGAAACCACGATATCGGCCTCGGCAAGGGCCGGCCTTGTGCCCGCGCGCGCCGCCAGCTCCCTGACCAAGGAACGCATGCGTACAGCGGCGAGAAGGGTCTTATGGCGCGCAACTTCGGGGCGCACGGGCGCGCCTGCCGCGCCGGTGAAGGCGTTGGGCCGCAATGTGGCTATAGCGGGGCGGCCCGTGAGCCTGATCCAGGCGAAGGCTTTGCCGGAATATACAGGCCGCTTGAATAAAAGGCCGTCTTCTCCGTTATCAATTTCCACACAGTCCGAAACCAGGCCCACACCAAGGCGCTGGGCCAGGCGGGGGGCCATATTCTTGCCCAAACTGTTATGTCCCATGAAGATCACAGCGGGTTTCCCCCCGACGGCCAGGGCGCTGACCGCAGCGGTACACGCCTCGTAATTATGCCCGCTTAAGGATGAATCATCCGCCACATAGATTTTTTCCGTGCCGCAAGCGGCCAGTTCCCGTATCAACGGTTCCGCGCCATCGCCCAGCAGGACGGCGCAGCATGTCAGGCCGAACCGCCCGGCCACAGCGCGGCCTACGCCAAGTGCCATGTGCGAAACCTTCCTGAGTCTGCCTTCCGTATGTTCCGCGATTACCCATAATTCCTTGCTCATGCTGCAACCTTTGCTGGAAAAATGTCTTTCCTTTGT
This sequence comes from Deltaproteobacteria bacterium, assembly GCA_031280335.1. Taxonomy (GTDB): domain Bacteria; phylum Desulfobacterota; class Desulfovibrionia; order Desulfovibrionales; family Desulfovibrionaceae; genus WRHT01. The sequence continues at coordinate 2,970 of JAITGZ010000012.1, forward strand.
GATCCGACTCCAGAGCAATTTAGAGCAATTTCAAAGCGAAATTGCTCTAACCGCAAATATTTCCAAGCGCCGGCTCCATCACAGCCAGCCTCTTTATATAATCTCTCCGAGATCAATATCGAATTGTTTAAGTCTGTAATAAAGGGTGCGCCGAGAAATCTTGAGCATCCTGGCGCATTTATCGATATTCATGTCATTTTCCAAAAGCGCCTGTTGTATCAGGCGCTTTTCAGCGTTGTCCAACATCTGCTTGAGGCTGATGTTCCGGCTGCGCGCCGTCCAGTAGCCTTGCTCCATCTCCAGCGGAAGATGCCGGCTGTCCAGCGTGCTGCCGTCTCCAAGCAATATAAGCGCGTGTTTTATGGAGTTCTCAAGCTCGCGTATGTTGCCCGGCCATTCAAAGCCTCTGAGCTTGGAGGCCGCTGCGGAGGTAAACTGAATATCACGGCCCGGGGCCAATTTATGTAAAAAGAAATAGGCCAGGGGCAGAATATCCTCGGCACGTTCCCTTAGAGCCGGCATGGTGAGCGTAAAAACCTTGAGACGGTAATAGAGATCATGGCGGAAGGTCTTGTCGCAGACCATACGTTTGAGATCGCGATTGCTGGCCGCTATTATGCGTACATCCACCAATCTGGGTCCGCAGCCGCCTATGCGCTCAAATTCCTTGTTTTGCAAGAGATTCAAAAAGGCGGCCTGCGCCTGAAAGTTCAGGCTGCTGATTTCGTCAATAAACAGCGTCCCTCCGTCAGCTCTTTCGATTTTGCCGGTTTTGCGATTCTGCGCCCCGGTAAAAGAGCCTTTTTCAAAACCGAAAAGCTCGCTCTCAATGAGATTATCAGGCAGAGTGCCGCAATCAACAGTCACAAACGGCCCCTTGCGGCGCGCGCTGCGTTCGTGAATCTCACGGGCGATCATGCTTTTGCCCGTGCCGCTTTCCCCCTCTATAAGAATGGTGTAGTCGGACGAGGCCACCTTGTCCACAGACTTGAATATTTTAAGCATGGACGGCGAAAACGCGGCCGAAAAACAATCGCCCGCACGCCCGCCGCCGGCACGGCGGGCGTACGCGTTTTCTTCGCTGGCGCGATGTTTTTGCGCGGCGGCCTCAACCACAGACATAAGTTCCTCTGTGTCAAAAGGCTTGGTCAAAAAATCGAAAGCGCCTTTTTTCATGGCCTCAACG
>JAITGZ010000036.1 GCA_031280335.1 Deltaproteobacteria bacterium
TGCCTAAGGATGACCGCGGGTCATGACATGTCATCGGCCGCGCCAACGCTGTGTTCGCCCAGAACCGTGTCGTGCCCCAGCACCGCCTGGGCCATGAGCAGGGTATTATATCCCAGGCGTGCGCCGCAGGAAACAAAGACCCCCGGATAAATCACCGCGCCCTGCTCGATGCGGGCGGAGCCGGACACATGCGCGGCCGGGTGGATGAACCGCTCCAGGCTGTAGCCTGTTGCTTGGACCTTGGCCGCCAGGGCGGCGCGTTGCTCCGGGTCTCCCACCCCGATGATGAAGCAGGCTTTTCCCGGAGGAAAGCGCCGGCAAAATTCCTCCCAGAAAAAGGCCGGGCCTTCCGGCAGCGTTGGGGCGAACTTTGCATCCGCCACCAAAGCTATTTTTCGCGTATGTCCGGCGGCCTGCGCGGCCAGTTCGCGCAGCTCTCGCCCCACGCCTCCGGCACCATAAATGGCCAGCAAGGATGTTGCGCTCATGTTCTCCCATCGTTCAGCCGCCTGCGCAGCTTGGTGTGCAGGCGCAAAAAGGTTTCCCGGCGCAGGCGGTCTTCCGCTTCCAGGTGGGCGGCCCCTGCATAGACGCGCAGATAAAGCTCCAGCGCGTCCAGCATTTTTGTATGTTCTCCTTGGGCCGAAGCCTCTTCCAGCAAACGGTCCAGCAGGCGGTGTACAGCCTGGGTGAAGGATTTGTTCAGGGGGTTATCCGCCTCAAAGATAATGGGGGCTTGATATATTTGCGCATGGCAGGCGCAGAGATCGGCCAGTCGCGTATAATCTTTGAGCATGTGCAGAATGAGCAGGGCGCAGAAAAATACCAGGTCCAGGGCGGGGTGCTTGAAGCCGAAGCGCCGCATAACCGCTTGATAGAATCTTATCTTGGCCAGGCTGTTTTTTTGGATGAAGCGGCCTTCACCGTCGTTCCACCAGCAGCCGCCGCTGTGGCGGCGGTAAACCGCCATGACCTTGGGGATAAAGCCGATCTCCCCCAATTCCGCGTGCAGCAGATGCAAGAACCAGTCCAGGGGCAGAATGTCGGGGGGCAGGCAGAGGCGTAGATCATCCTGGCGAAAGCGCCAGCGGTAGGTTACGGAGGCGGTTTGCATGAAATTGCCCTGCAGCAGGTCGTTCAGCAGAAGGGGCGGAGCATGCGGCAATTCTTGCGGATAAACGGAACTCGTACCGGTCAGGGGGCCATCTTCATGGATCACCTGGGTATGGTGAAAGCAGAGGGAAGAGGCGGGGTGGCTCTCCAGATAATCCACCTGCATCTGTAGTTTTTCCGGGTCGGTCCAGTAGTCGTCCCCCTCGCACAGGGCGGCGTATTCTGAACGGGCCAGGCTGAAGGTGGCCGCCAGGTTTTCGTATATGCCCAGATTGCGCTCGCGGAAGATCGGCTTGATAATGTCCGGCCTGCGCCGTGCGTATTCCCGTATTACCTCGGCGCTGCCGTCGGTGGAGCAGTCATCCGCGACAATAGCCTCAAAGGGGAAGGAGGTTTCCTGTCGGATGAAGCCTTCCAGGGTTTGGGGGAGAAAGCGCTCCTGGTTGTAAGCGATGCAGAGTATGGTCAGTTTGGGCGGCATGTCCGCTTTATCCTAAAGGTTTTCGCGGATGAGCGCACAGATGGCGTCCACTTCTTCTGCCAGAAGATCCGGAAAGAGGGGCAGGCAAGCTATGCGCGTGGCGACATCCTCGGACGTCGGACAGGGCTGGCGGACGGGCAGGTAGGGCAGGGTGTTCAGAGAGGGGAAAAAATAGCGCCTGGGGTAAACACCTGAAGCGTTCAGGGCCTTGCAAACACGTTTAAGCTGGGTTTCATCCCGAAAGATCACCGGGTAGTAAGCGTAATTGTGTTCCATATCCGGCGGGGGGGCGGGCCGCCCCACCAGGTTCCCCAGCAGGCGGTCATATTGCGCGCAAAGATTTTTTCTGGCCGCCAGTATTTCGTCCAGATGCCGCAGGCAGGCCAGACCCAGGGCGGCGTGCGGTTCAGAGAGCTTGGCGTTGATGCCAGGTTCGTAATATTCGTCATAGTTATGCCCGCAGCGCCGTAAAAGCTCCAGACGGCGGCGCGTGGCGGCCGCCCCGGCCCAGATCAGCCCGCCTTCCGCTGTATGCAGGAGTTTGGTGGCGTGCATGGAGCTTACGCTTACATCACCGTAGGTGAGCAGGGAGCGTCCGCGTAGTTTCGCCCCCAGGGCGTGGGCCGCGTCATAGATTACTTTAAGTCCGTGCCCGGCCGCAAAGGCGTCTATCTCGTCCACCGCGCAGGCGTAACCGAAGACATGCACGGGCAGTATGGCCCTGGTGCGCGGACTTAGGGCTTTTTGCAGCAGGGCCGGGTCAAGGGTCAGGCTGTCCGCTCTGATATCCGCAAAAACCGGTGTACAGCGTTCCCATAAGATGGAAGAGAGTGTGGCCACATAGGAAAAGGGGGTGGTGATAATTTCGCCTTCGGTCAAATCCAGGGCGCGCAGGGCCAGCATCAGCCCCAGGGTGGCATTGCCTACGCAAAGCGGCTCTTCCACTCCCAGGCGCGCGCCCAGTTTTTCTTCCAGCTCCGTTTGCAGCGGACCCAGATTGGTCAGTTGGCGGCTGGCGTAAAAGGCGTCCACATAGCGCAGAAATTCTTCTTTGGGAGGCAGATAGGTACTGGTAACGTATATTTTTCTCTTAAGCCGCATGGCGCATGATGTTAGCGCATAAGCCAGAGAGAAGCAAGGCGCTGGCGCGCACATCAAGTATATGCTGACGGGCTGCCCGTTAGCCGCGCTTGATTATTATCAGAAACAAGCTGATTTATCCGCCGGTACGGCCCAGCTTCATCCGCCGGCGGGCGTGGTCCCTTGGCGGGAATAGCCGGAAGCGGACGTTATGGCGTAATGTCCTCAATAACAATACTTACATCAAGCGAGCCTAGCGCCGGCGTCTTTGCAGACTGCATACGCGGCACCATACGGTAACGGTGTCCAGCTTTGAAGTTATTATAGCTGGCGGTAATATTTTTGGCGTTATATTGGCCTCCCCCGGTGCTGAAATCAGCCACAAAATTATGGCTGCCTTGCGCTATTTGTACCTCGCCCCAGTTATACCCGAAGGCGGGCGTCCATTCCACCGTCTTGCCGTCAAAGCGGGTAACAGTGAGCGATCCGGCAATGATCAGGGTGCATTTTTTTTCAGGCGGAGCGGGGTCATCATAGGCTATGGAAGCAGGGGACGAAGAGCATCCGCCCAAAAGCAACAATGCTAAAAGAGCGCTCCAAAATATAGTTTTACTTGTTCCCATCATCTGCCTCCTTTGCGTTTGAACTCCGTCCGCAGCAGCGGACGCAACCCTGCCTGCCGATCATATCTGATCCGGAGGGTTGCCTGGAGCGTTTTGAGGATCACCAATGTCCCATTGCCCATGCTTAAACCGGAACGCACATTACTTCAAGCGAAAAGGAAAAATGATTTCCCCGGACTTCTCTACAAAGGGCCGGCCCGCAACGGCGAGGGCGGCGCATACTGCGCCGCCGAGCGTCATGGTTGCAGCCGGAGTAATTCAAGGATGATTCGCTCTAAACTTCAAAGAGTTTTTCCAGGTCTTCCCTGGTGAGGGAACGAAAGGAGCTTTTGCCTGGGATGATGGATTCAGCCACGCCTTTTTTTTGTTCTTGCAACTGGAGTATTTTTTCTTCCACCGTGTTCTGGCAGATCAGTTTGTAAGAGAAGACCTGCCTGGTCTGGCCGATGCGGTGGGTGCGGTCTGTGGCCTGGCTTTCCACCGCCGGGTTCCACCATGGGTCGTAATGGATGAC
>JAITGZ010000081.1 GCA_031280335.1 Deltaproteobacteria bacterium
CCGGGAGGATATGCTGGATCATCCGGTCTATGCCCGAATACAGACCCTGGCCGCGCAGGGAAAATCATCGGAAATGTACGACCTGGTGTGGGAGATCATGCTCACCAGGACAGCGGCGGAATGGGCGGATATCTTCACCAGGGCCGACATACCCTTCAGCGTGGCCCAGACCTGGGAAGAAGTGGTGGAGGATAAACAAGCCTGGGCCACGGACGTCTTTACCAAAACAAAATTCTCTTCCGGGGCGGAACGGGTTGTGGTGCGCCCCCCTGTCATCATGGAAGAAACCCCGCTGCCCGCGTACAGGGAATACCCCCTGGTAGGCGCGGATAACGCCGCCGTGCTGGCCGAACTGGGTTACAGCCGGGAGCAAATCCGCGATCTGGAAGCCAATAAAGATGTCATCGCCTGGAAACTGGATGAAAAAGGCAATCCGCTCAAATAACCCTGCGGAGGGAGACAGCGCATGCCCGTACTTTTGACCCTGGGGGCGGATCTGGGTTCCACAGCCTCCAAATGCGTAATCATGCAAGACGGCCGCAAGATTGCGGCCCAGACGACCATTCCGGTGGGAGCGGGCACTTCCGGTCCGTCCCGCGCCATAGCCGAAAGTCTGGCCGCCTGCGGCAAAAACCTGGCGGATATGCACATGGTCTGCGCCACCGGTTACGGGCGCCACTCCATGACAGATGCGCACATGGAGGTGAGCGAGCTTAGCTGCCACGCGCGCGGGGCTTTCTTTTTGTTCCCCAAGGCACGCACGGTGATCGACATAGGCGGGCAGGACGCCAAGGTGCTGCGCCTTTCCGGAGGCCGGCTGAACAACTTTGTGATGAACGACAAATGCGCCGCCGGCACCGGGCGTTTTCTGGAGGTCATGGCCAAAGTGCTGGAGGTGGAGACAGCGGACCTGGCCGAGTGGGGGGCGCAATCCACCGCGCCGGTGAGCATCAGCTCCACCTGCACGGTTTTCGCCGAATCCGAGGTCATCTCGCACCTCGCGGTTGCGGCGGACCGGCGGGACATTATCGCGGGCATACATAAATCTGTGGCCCATCGCGTGGCCGGGCTGGTGCGGCGGGTAGGGGCGGAACCGCTGGTGATCATGACCGGCGGGGTGGCCCGCAATGCCGGGGTGCGTCTGGAGCTGGAGGCAGCCATCGCTACGCCCATAAGCGTCTCCCCCCTGGCCCAGTTCAACGGTGCCCTGGGGGCGGCCCTGCTCGCCCATGACCGTCTGCTGCAACAACTTTGAATTGCTCCGGCCGGGGGGGTACAGGGAAACACTGATTTACTCTCTTGAGGGTGCCTTGCCGTTATGCAAGGGGCAGCATCGATGCTGTCGCTATCCGTAAGGCGGCCTTGCCGCCTTACGGATAGCGCAAGGATAGGGCGGCACCCGGCGAACATGCCCATTTCATAGCCCCAAGTATAATCTCAAAGTTAAAAGGAGATATTTTTATGAGTCAGAACCCACAGGAAACGCCCGTGCCGGCCAAGACGCTTTTGGCCAATCTCGCGGCCAATGCCTACAGCGATGCCTGGGAGGCGAAAAAACGCGGTGAAAAGGTGGGCTGGTGCGCCTCCAACTTTCCGCAGGAACTGACCACCACCTTAGGCGTAAAGGTGGTCTATCCGGAAAACCAGGCGGCGGCCATAGCGGCCAAGGGCGGCGGGCTGGGGCACTGCGAACACGCGGAGGGCCTGGGCTACTCCAACGACATCTGCGCTTACGCCCGCATCAACCTAGCCTTTATGGACAGGCAAAGCTGCGAGGAAATGAACATGCCCATGCCGGATTTTGTGCTGTGCTGCAACAATATCTGCAACTGCATGATCAAATGGTATGAAAGCATCTCCCGTGAACTGAATATACCTTTCATCCTGCTGGATGTGCCCTACAACAGCGAATTCGAGACGGATGACGATACCCTGGAATACATGTGGGCGCAGTTTCAGTACGCCGTAAAGCAGCTGGAAGAAATCACCGGTAAAAAATGGTCGGAAAAACGTTTTAAAGAGGTACGGGATATTTCCTTACGCACCAGCCGCGCCTGGCTTAAGGCCGCAGGTTACTGCCAATGCGAGCCTTCGCCCTTGAACGGCTTTGACCTTTTCAACCACATGGCCGTGGCCGTCTGCGCGCGGGGCACGGTGGAAGCGGCCGAAGCCTTTGAAAAGCTGGCGGAAGAATACGCCCAAGCGGCCAAAGAGGGCGCATCCACCTACAAGGGCGAGCAGAAATTCCGCATACTCTTTGAGGGCATAGCCTGCTGGCCTTATCTGCGCGCCACCTCCGCCCCGCTCAAGGAAAACGGCGTCAACGTTACGGCCACGGTTTACGCCACAGCCTTCGGCTTTCTTTATGATGACAATCCGCTCTCCATGATGCGCGCCTATACCCATGTGCCCAACGCCATATCCGTGGAGCGGGCGGCGCGGATGCGCATTGACGTGGGCCGCCGCAACAAAATTGATGGGGCCGTCATCCACAATAACCGCAGCTGCAAGCTCTGGAGCGGCATCATGCCGGAGATTGACCGGCGCATCCAGGCGGAACTGAAGATACCCACTGTAACCTTTGACGGCGACCAGGCCGACCCGCGCAACTTCTCTGAAGAACAGTACAAAACCCGCATCCAGGCCCTGGTGGAAGTGATGACCGAAAACAAGAAGGGGAAGAAGCAATGAGCGGCATTGAAGCCAAACTGCAACGTTTTGCGGCCATAGCCGATGACCTGGAAGGGCAGTTGAAAAAATATACGGATCAAGGCGTAAAGGTCATCGGCTGTATGCCCGTATATACCCCGCAAGAGCTGGTACACGCCGCCGGTATGCTCCCCCTGAGCATATGGGGATCGGAAAAATATGAACTTATAGAAGCCAAAAAATACTTTCCCGCCTATATCTCCAGCCTGGCGCAGAGCTGTCTGGAACTGGGACTGCGCGGCAGGCTCGACCGTCTTGCCGGGGTGATTATACCCGTACTCAGCGATGCCCTCAAATGCCTGAGCCAGAACTGGAAAGCCGGGGTGCCGCAGGTACGGCACATACAGCTTGTCCACCCGCAGAACCGCAGAATTGAACCGGGCATCGTCTTTTTAAGCAAACAGTATAAAAAAATCGCCGGGGTTCTTGAGGATATAGCCGGCGCGCCCATCACTCCCGCCGGACTAAAGAAAGCCATACACGTCTTTAACGAACACAGGGCCGTCATGCGCGAATTTACCGCCGTGGCGGCGGATTACCCCCACCTGATCAGCCCCCTGGCGCGCAACGCCGTGATCAAGAGCGGCGGGCTCATGCCCAGAGCAGAACATGCCAGGATGGTGCGCGAACTTATGGCTGAATGCAGGGCTGAACCCAAAGAGCCCTGGAAGGGACGCAAGGTGGTGCTTACCGGTATGCTGGCCGACAGCCCGTCCATGCTGCGTATTCTGACCGATTACAAACTGGCTGTGGCCGGCGATGACGTGGGGCAGGAAAGCCGGCAGTTCCGCACCGATGTGCCGGACGACCCCGACCCCTACCGCGCCCTGGCCCTGCAATGGGCCAATATTGAAGGCTGCTCCGTGGCCTTTGACCCGGAGCGCAAACGGGGACGCATGGTGGCGGATTTGGCCGCCAGAACCGGGGCCTCCGGCGTGATTTACCTGCTGACCAAATTCTGCGATCCGGAAGAATTCGATTATCCCATAATGAAAAAAGAATTTGACCGGGCGGGGTTGCCTTCGGTACTGATCGAAATTGATCAGCAGATGCGCAACTACGCCCAGCCGCGCACGGCCGTGCAGACCTTTGCGGATATGCTCGGCTGAAAAGGAGCCCGCCATGTTCATTGATTTCCCCGAAGTTTCCGTGCCGGTGCAGGGACTGGATCAGGTAAAGCTGCCCAAAATGTACGCGGTGAAGCAGCGTTATGACGCCGCCCGCATCACCGATATTGCCGGCCATATGCGCAAGGCCATGTCCGCCCTGCCCGGGCGGGAGGCGTACCGCGGCAAACGCCTAGCCGTAACCGTGGGCAGCCGGGGCACTCCCAGCCTGGACGTGATGATCCGCACCATCTGCGATGTACTCAAAGAATGGGGGGCCAAGCCCTTCATCATCCCGGCCATGGGCAGCCACGGAGGGGCCACGGCGGAGGGCCAGGTGGAACTGCTCGCCGGTTATAACATCACCGAATCCTCAGTGGGCGCGCCCGTGCTTTCTTCCATGGAGGTCGTGCATTACGGGGACTTACCCGACGGCACCCCCCTCTACTGCGACAAATACGCCTGGGAGTCCGACGGCATTGTA
>JAITGZ010000118.1 GCA_031280335.1 Deltaproteobacteria bacterium
CTTGTGCCGCCTGTACGCATCCATCCGTACCGTCTTTTAGTGGTATGTCCATAGATTTTGTGAGGGGACATGAGACTACTGACTTCCAGAAAAGCTAAGCCCCGCTTGGCTTTTGCGGCATCAAGCGGGACTTGTTGGAATCTATTCTGGCGGAGAGGGTGGGATTCGAACCCACGTGCCGGCTCATCACCGGCAACCCGATTTCGAGTCGGGCGCGTTACGGCCAACTTCGCTACCTCTCCTTAACTGTCGCTGTGCCCGGCAAAGCCAGGGCCTTGCTCCGGTCTGCGGCAAGCCCGCCGTGCGGGCTTTTGAACCATTCTATTCCATGATCAGGTCGCCCAGGTAAGAAAAATTCATCGCGTTCAGCACCTGGCGCAGGTTCTTCAAGCGCGCATCGGCGGCCCAGGTGTGCGGTTCAAAATGCAAAGGGACGAACGCCGCATCGTCATAGGCTATTTTTTCGATTTCCCGCAGCATGGCGGCGCGTTTGTCCGGATCAAACTCACTCTGGCAGGCCAGAACCAACTCATCCAGCGACCGGTTGCAGTAATTACCGCTATTGTACTTGCCGTAACCCGCCTCCCTGTCCGGGCACATCAGCAAATATTCACTGAAGTTGCCGGCGTCCTCCGTGTCGTCCTGCCAGCCCATGAGTTGCAAATCAGCGCTCTGGGTGCCAAATTCATCCCAATACCGGATTCTGGGCATGGTCCTCAGGGAAACCTTTATGCCCGCTTTAGCCAGCATACCCACAAAAGTCAACGCGATTTTTTCATCGTTTACATAGCGGTTGTTCGGGCTGATCATGGTCAGCTCAAGCCCGTCAGGGTAGCCCGCCTCCTGCAGCAGACGCCTGGCTTTGTCCAGGTTGTAGCGGGGCTTGAGTTCGGGATTATGTCCGGTCATGTGCGGCGGAATCTGCTGCGTGGCCGGGACGGCATGGCCGTGCATGATCTTTCTAACCATGGCCGCATTGTCCGTGGCCCGCACGATTGCTTCGCGCACCCTCGGATCGGCCAGTTCCTTGCGGCGCTTGCCGTTCATCTGAACAATGATCAGCCGGGAGCTGTTCATGACCACAAGCTGAAGCCGTTTATTGCCCTTAAGGCGCGCATAATCGCCGGTGGGCACGGACATAATCATGTCCGATGCGCCGGAAAGCAGCGAAGCCACGCGCGTGGCACCATTATTAACCACGGCAACGCGTATGCTCCCCACATTGCCGCGCGGGCCCCAGTAATCCGCAAAGGCCTTGAGGGTCATTTCCATGCCCTGCCTGCGGCTCTCCACCCTGAACGGCCCTGTGCCGGAAGCATTAACGCCGGCGAAACCAAGGCCGGTCTTGTCAATCACATCCCTGGTCCGGCCGTTTTCGTCCATTCCGCTGTAAAACCCGCTGTCCATGACAAATATGTATGCGGCCACCCCCAGAGCCATGGCATAGGGTTTATCCGTGACAATATCCACCGTGTGTTCATCCACCGCCAAGGCGCGGACAAAGGGTCTGAAAAGCCCCCTGTACTCCTCGGAACTCTTCAGACGGTGCAGGGTCCAGACCACATCCCCTGCGGTCATGGTATTGCCCGAATGAAATTTTACATTTTTACGCAGATAAAAGCGTATGGTCGTCGGATCAACCTGCTCCCAACGCTCTGCCAGACGAGGTTCCAGACGGGCGTCGGCAGCGCGGCGGAACAGCGGGTCAAAGACTAGGTGGCTGTAAGCCAAAGTCTCTTCCGACAGTTGCACGTGGGGATCAAGAGAAACAATATCCGAGGGCACGGCGAGTTTGAGCGTTCTGTCCGGCGCAATAACAGCCCGGCCCCGTTCCGCCGCCTTTCCGGACGGAGACGCGGGCCGGGACTTGCCTGCCCTGGCGTCCGCAGCAATGGAGGTGTACGCCGCGCTCATGCTCAGGAGACAAACCAAGCCGAGGCGGAACATATTTTTCAAAAATAGCGGCATAATGGGCTTCTCCTGTAACCTGTTCATACCCCGCAGCAACGCTGTAGTGAAGCCATTAAGGACGTGGCCTTGCTGTATGGCCTTCCTGCCGGGGGCGGAACCACAAAGAAACAGAGGATCAATATCTGCACACCAAATACAGCCAGTAAGCCGCATTCGCCCATATACCCAGCAAAACCGCAGCCGAAGCGGCGTCCTTGGCCCTTTTTACCAGGGGGTTGAAACCCGGCGAAACCAGATTGCACACGTTTTCAATCGCCGTGTTCAGCAGTTCCAAGGCCATAACCACCAGCCAGCCGGCCGCAAGCAAGGGCAGCTCCGCTGTGGGCACACCGTAAAGCCGTCCGGCCAGAGGCAGAATAAAAAGAACCAGAATTTCCTGCCTGAAGGCGATCTCGCTCCCGGCCGTGCTTATGATCCCCTGCAAGGCGTACTTCCACGCCACATATATATGCTTAAGATGTTTCAACATAAATCGCGGCTTCTCCTAAACCACGGGATGGATCAAGTCCGCCTTGCTCCGGCGCTCCCGCGCCGAACCCGCGATGCAGGCTTTTTTGTAGAGAGGGTTCGGGGGAATAATTCCCCCGGATGGGGTTTGAGGCGATAGCCCCAGGGTTCAAACCCTGCGCTCCCTCCACCCCTGGACAGCGGCTTGACATTAGCAACAGTTTTACGCACTGTAAACTATTGATTGCGCGTATCCCGGCCGATGCCGCCCGGCGGACGTTCGAGTGTGCGCATTGCATGGAAGCTGTAGTTTGTGAGGTATGGCATGTGCGCGAATGAGACAAAGGCGGCCTTGCTTTTGTCCGGCCAGGGGGCGCAGGTACCGGGTATGGGACGCGCTCTGGCCGAGCGTTTTCCGGAGGCCATGGAGCTTTGGAAAAAGGCCGAAAAATTCAGCGGTCTGCCCTTGCGCGGCATTTACTGGGAGGGGGACGAAAAGCAGGATGACACAAGGAATCTGCAGCCCGCGCTTACTGCGGTCAACCTGGGCCTGTGGCTGACCTTGGCATCGCGTCTGCGGCCTGTGGGCACGGCCGGGCACAGTCTGGGCGAGTATTGCGCTCTGGCGGCGGCTTCGGTATTGAGCCCGGAACAGGTTCTGGAGCTGGCCGCCCTGCGCGGACGGCTTATGGCCGAGGCGGATCCGGAAGGCCGGGGGGCTATGGCGGCTGTGGTGAAACTAAATTTGTCCCAGGCCGAGGAACTGGTCCGCACTGTTTTGCGTGAGCTGGGCGAAGGGGCGGGCACCCCCCTGATCATTGCCAATTATAACACTCCGGCCCAGTTTGTGGTCAGCGGTGCGCGTGAGGCTGTGGTCATGCTGGTGGAAAAGGCCAGGGAATTCAAGGGCCGGGCCATCCCTCTGGCGGTTTCCGGGGCCTTTCACAGCCCGCTTATGGAGGAAGCCGCCAAAGAGATGGCTGTACTCATCCACAAACGCGCTTTCGCCCATCCGCGTTTTCCCGTGTACTGCAATGCCGTGGGTCGGGCCGTATCCGACGGGGCGCAAATCAAAGATTTGCTGCTGCGTCAGATGACCTCGCCCGTGCGCTGGATCGAAACGATACACGCCATGTTCCATGACGGGGCGCGGATATTTGTGGAGTGTTCGCCCAAGGATGTACTGACCAAGATGAGCGGGCAGATCCTCGACCCGGCGGAGCATAAGGACGCAGCGGGTGTTGCCGCCCTGACCGTCAGCGGGCCGGACGATCTGGAATCTCTTTCGGAGAGGCTTGAAAATGCCTAAACACAGAGTGGAAGTCTTTGGACAGATCGTCTATGCGCCGGAAATAAGCTATGACGATCTCATGGCGCTGGAAAACGAGATTGTGGGTCTGGTTTCGGCGCTGCTGGAAGATATGCGCGCAGAGTTCATCGCCTTTGAATCCGAAGGCGACCGCACCTTTTTTCAATGCGCCCTGCAAAGCTGTGACCAGGAAAAGGCCAAGGCCATGGCGGCGCGATTAGCGGAGAAGATTAAAACTCAATGGGAATGCAAGCTCATGTTTGTGGACAAAATGCTTTTTGAACATTATTTTTACGCCCTAAATCATCACGGCGGCAAAAGCAAAAAATTGCTTCTGCCTGCGGCTGGCCCCATTGACAAGGCTTTGGCCGACGAAGGCGGCTGATGACCATCAGGCCCGGGTGGTGGAATTGGTAGACACAAGGGACTTAAAATCCCTCGGCCGCAAGGCTGTGCCGGTTCAAGTCCGGCCCCGGGCACCAATAATACAGCAAAAAAACGCCCTTGGCGAATGGACGCAAAGGCGCTTTTAATGTCTGGAGTACCAGCATGCGCACCATCATCGCCCCGGCCCGCAATGGTACGGAACGCAGCCTGACCCTGCGCTGCCCCTCTCTGAAAAAAGGCGGGCGTCTTTTGCTCCTGCCGGAGAAAGAAACAGCCTTGCCCCCATACCAGGTTACCCTTGCCCATAGCGCCTTCCTGCCGGGACAGGCCGCCGGGCCGCTGGCCGTGGGAACTGTTTTGCGCCTCAAAGATACCCCCCTGCTCAGCGTTCAAATGCGCCTGGAAATACCTGTGGAGGGGCGGCGGCACAGCCTGCCCTGCATTCAGTGCCTGGCCCTCTCCGATGTGCGGGAAGGCGAGCTTGAACTGCAAGCGGGGCGCAGCGGCCCGGCGCTGGCCTGGATCACGGTCTCTGACAAAGGAGCCGCAGGAGAGCGCCTGGACGAAAGCGGCCCGGCCATTGAAGATATGGCCGCCGCCGCCCTGCCCCTGCGTTGCGCCAACGGCTACATGGCACCGGACGAAATCTTCCGCCTGCGCGCCCTGGTGGCGGATCTGGCCCTGGTGCAAGGCTATGACCTGATCATCACCAGCGGCGGCACGGGACTGTCGGAACGCGACCGCACCCCCGAGGCCATGCTCCCCCTGATCGAAAAACGCCTGCCCGGCTTTGAACACGCCATGCTGGCCGCCGCCCTGCAAAAAACCCCGCGCGGGGCCATCTCCCGCGCCGTGTGCGGCACAGTGGGGCGCAGCATTCTGCTCACCCTGCCCGGCAGTCTTAAGGCCGTGCGCGAAAACTTGGCCGCCGTACTGCCCGCCCTGGGACATGCCCTGGACAAACTGCAGGGCAATACAGATGACTGCGGCCAGGGGTAACATTTTATATCAGAGCATATTATTTGAGATCGTACATCACTGGGGCTATCGCCCCAAACCTCCTCAATATTTTCAAACAAGTTCACCCGCCGGTTCCTTTGTGATCCCGCCCCCGGCCGGAAGGCCGAATATAGCCCAACCCCGCCCCGAAGGGCGGGATTTTCTTTGTTGTCATCCGGATATATAGTCATATTGTGTTTGCCTTAAAGGTATGTACGACGTAAACTTATCCATCACGCCCTGATGGTTGCCTCTCCTTAGCGGGGCAACCCTGCGGCGGCTTAAACCTGTAGTTATGGAGGTACGGGCTATTATGAACACAGTCATGAGGATTCGCATCAAAGCCTTTTTATGTGCCGTACTGGCCGGCCTTTGGGTTCTGAACCTGTCCGGTGCCGGTCTAGCCGCGACCAAACCCAAAAAGGTCAATCCCGATGCTGCGGCCCCGGCCTCCGTGCTGTTCATCGGCAACAGTTTTTTCTATTATAACAACAGCATGCACAATGTGTTCAACCGCATAATCAGATCCCTGGACAAAAATAATAAAATCCGCAGCACCTCGGTTACAATCAGCGGTTCCGGCATGTCCTGGCACAATGTGGACGCCTATTTCAACCCAGAAGGGGTGGGATCCTATTCCTTTGTGGGGGATAACGAGGTAGTGTTCAACGATCCCAAACGCAAACTTTTTGATGTGGCCATGATGATGGACTGCAGCCAGTGTCCGGTACATCCCACCCTGAGCCCGGTGTTTTTTGAGTACGCGAAAAAGCACAGCGACAGCATACGCAAACACGGGGCTGAACCGGTGCTGTTCATGAGCTGGGCCTACTCCGACAAACCGGAGATGACCGAGGGCCTTGCCGAGGCTTACACCAAGGCCGGCAACGACAACAACATGCTGGTCATTCCGGCGGGCCTGGCCTTTGCCGAATCCGTAAAGCAGCGCCCCGGCCTTAATCTGTATGAGCCGGACAAACGCCACCCCAGCAAACCCGGCACCTATCTGGGGGCCTGCGTGGCCTACGCCGCCCTGTTCAAAAAATCGCCGGAAGGGGCGGAATACGCCTTTGACCTGGATAAAGACACCGCCGCCTTTCTGCAGAAAATATCCTGGGAGACGGTGAAAAAATACTACGGCTGGAAATAAAAAAATAACTTCTGCACACTCCGCTGGAACAAAATTCGCCTTTTCGCGTGCTACTCTCCAACGGGCGACTTGAAAAAGCAAACCCCGTCCGGGTTCAGGAGGGTGCGGTAGCCGTTAGGCGGCCTTGCCGCCTTACGGATAGCGACAGCATCGATGGGGTTTGGGGAGGGAACCTCAAGGGGTGAGCCACTTGGGGTTCCCTCCCCAAGACCATGCCTTTGGGGATCTCTCTCCCAAGACTATGCCTTTGGGATTCCCTCCCCAAGATCACGCTTTTGGGATTCCCTCTCCAAGGGCATAACAAAGGGGGGGGGCTTTGCCGCCGTCCGTACCGGACCGGATGTGTTTGATATTTTCGCCTCTGGCGATAAAGAAGGTCTGCTCGGCTATGTTCACAGAGCGGCGGCGGATGCGGTTGAGGGCGCGGCAGGCCAGCAGGGCGTGCAGCCCGGCATCGGGGGTCCAGTCGGGCTCCCGGCCGTCTCTGCCGCGCAGGTAATCCACCATGCGCTGCAGGGCCAGCATTTCCTTTTTGGAGCCTTCGTCCTCATTTCGCCGCAGGTCCATGGCTTTTTCGGCGTCGCCCGCCCTGAAGACCTCCACGCTCCGGGCGTAGAGAGCGCGGGCTGCATCCATCAGCTCGTTCACAATGCGCATCCCGGCGGCGGGCAGGCGCGCGTGCAGCATAAGGGCGCGCTCGGCCACGCTCACCGCCTCATCTCCTATGCGTTCCAGGTCAAGCACCATGCGCAGCGCCGCCACCACAAAACGCAGGTCGTGGGCCACAGGCTGGTTACGCGCCAGTATGCTCAGGGCCATGTCGTCAATTTCCATTTCCAGGGTGTTGATGGCTGCATCCCCGCGCAGCACGGTTTCCACCCGCTCCGGGTTGCCACCGTACAAGGCCGCGCTGGCGTTATCCAGGGCCACATCCACAGAGGCGCACATGATCAGGAGTTTGGCGCGCAGGCGCTCAAGCTCCTGCTGCAGCCGCGTTTCTTTTGTGTTCATCCAAATCTGCCGGTTATATAGTCTTCAGTCTGTTTCAGACGGGGGCGCGTAAAAATGCCCTCTGTCTCACCGCTCTCCACCAGTTTGCCCATATAAAAAAACGCCGTGCCGTCGGAAACGCGCGCGGCCTGCTGCATGTTGTGCGTAACAATGATGATGGTCAAACGCGCCTTCAGTTCATGCATACTTTCTTCAATTTTTTGCGTGGCAATAGGATCAAGGGCGCTGGCCGGTTCATCCATGAGCAGCACCTGCGGATCCACCGCCAGGGCGCGGGCTATGCACAGGCGCTGCTGCTGCCCGCCGGAAAGGCTCAACGCCGATTTGTGCAAACGGTCTTTGATCTCTTCAAAGATAGCCGCCCGGCGCAGGGATTCCTCCACCTTGTCGCTGATTTCCGCCTTTTTGGTCATTCCGTTCACACGCAGGCCGTAGGCCACATTTTCAAAAACACTCTTGGGAAAAGGATTGGGCTTTTGAAACACCATGCCCACGCGGCGGCGCAGCGAGACCACATCCGTACGGCGATCATTGATGTTTTCCCCGTTCAGCAGTATCTCACCCTGGGCCCTGGCTCCGGGGATAAGGTCGTTCATGCGGTTGAGACATCGCAAAAAAGTGCTTTTACCGCAGCCGGAAGGCCCGATGAGGGCGGTAATCCTGTATTCCGGAAAATCCAGGTTCACATCAAAAAGCGCCTGATGCCGGCCGTAAAAAAAATTCAGGCCGCGTGCGCTCAATTTTACAGGTATGCCAGAATGGCTCATTCACTGCTTCCTTTATGCTTAGGGAAACGCTGATTTATTCTCTTGAGGGTGCCTTGCCGTTGTGCAGAGGGATGGCAGAGGTAAAGCAATGCCTGGGCGAACATGCCTCTTTTGCCCCCTGCACCCCGCATACGTTTTTAGCCGCTTTGCGGCTGAAAAACCTTGAATGTGTTTCCAGGTTTCAACCGTCGGTGGAACAATTTCCAAGTTTATTTAAATTGTCATCAGCCCCCGCATCCGCCCGCAGGGTGAAGAGCATGGCCGTGGACGCGTCGCCATAAGGACTTTCAGCCCATATGCGCCCTCCGTGGCGTTCAATAATATGCTTGCAAATGGCCAGGCCGATGCCGGCGGAACCGCTGTTGCGCTCTTTCTTTATCTGGTAAAAGCGCTCAAAGACGCGCGGCAGTTCATCCCTGGCTATGCCCGGTCCGTTGTCTGAAACTATAAAAAGCACCTCCCGTCCTTGAGGCTTTGAGCATATGCGTACCTGTCCGCCCGCCGGGGAATAGCGACAGGCATTTTCCAGAAGATTGCGGAAGACCTGGGTCAAGAGGGGCAGGCTGCCCAGGACGGAGGCGCTCTCCAGCTCCGTCAAAAAAGAGATGTTCCCGGCCTCACGCTGCTCCCGGCAGGCGGCCATGGCGCCGCGCAAAGCTTCTTCCACCCGCAGCGGAGCAAGCTCCACATTTTCGCGCGTGTTCTCAATGCGGGCCAGTTCCAACATATTTTCCACCACTCCGGCCAGGGCTGCGGCATGTTTATGGATGATGCCGGCAAAGTTTTTGTATTCCTCGGCCAGATCGTCCGAACCCATCAGGGTTTCAGCGTAACCGGCCACCACAGTGAGCGGAGTGCGCAGCTCGTGCGAGACATTGGCGACAAAATCACGGCGCGCCTGCTCCAGACGCATGATTTCCGTGGCATCGTAAAGCACAAGCACCGCGCCAAAATCTTCACGACTGCCGGGCGGCAGGAGTTGCCCCGGAGCGATCGGCGCGCTGCCGTGCGGCCTGGAAAGATGGGCGACCAAAAAACGTCCGGTCGGCCATTCAAAGTGCGCGCCAAGACCGGGGGCGGCCTCATCCGGCGACAGGCGAAAAAAATCATCCACAGCGCGCTGCAAGGCGGGGACGGGCAGCCCCTCAATCAAGGGTTTGCCTTCCGCCCCGGCCGCCAGAGGAAACATCTCGTCCAGGGTCTTGTTGCGGCGGAGGATGCGCCCGGCGCGATCCAGCACCAGCACCCCTTCGCGGATGCTGTTGAGGATGGTCTCCAGCTGGCTGCTCTGCTCACCTACAGTATGTACATATTCTTCAATGGAATCGGCCATGAGGTTGACCGCCTGGGCCAAGGGCAGAAACTCCCTGCCCGGCACCGTGCGCAAACGGGCGCGCGCCCTGGTGCATGAAACTGCTCCGACCACCCCGGCCATTTCTTCCATCCCCCGGCGGATGCGCCCGGAAATGAACACGGCCAGCAGCAGGCAGAAGGCCGCGACCGCAACAATGCCCAGGGTGATGGAAGAAAATTCTTTTTCCAGTCCATGCCTGACCTCGGCCAAAGGCGCGGCCACGCGCAACACACGTCCGTCCCGGAGCGCAGCGGCGGCATATACCGATTCAAAGCCCAGGCTGCCGCTGCGCCGCACCGCCACCCCCCTGCCGCGCAAACGAGCGGCCGTTACTTCCGGGCGATCTTCATGATTATCCATATCCGGCAGTTTTTCCGGGGGCACACGCGAATCGCGCATGACCCCGCCATGCGCGCCTATGAGGGTGAATCGGAAAGAAAGCTCTTCCAGGTTTTTAAAGATCTCATTCTCTTCCTCCTCCCCCCGGGCTGTGGTGAGCAGGCTGCCGACAAAAAACGCCAGGGACATGGCCTGCTCCTCCACCAGGGCCAGACGCTCTTCGTAGATAACGTTACGGGATAAGAGCGCCGGCAGGGCTGCGGCAATGAGCGTGATCAGGGCGAAAACGCCAAAGAGCCTGCCGCGCAGGGAAGGGCCGCATACAATCATGGCCGCGTCCGCTCTTGGGCGCGATAGCCCAGGCCGCGCACGGTTTCAATGTACTCTGCCGCCGGACCCAACTTGCCACGCAAGCGGCGCACATGGGTATCCACCGTGCGGGCATAGCCTTCAAAACTATAACCCCACACCGCGTCCAAAAGCTGCTCCCGGCTGCGCGCCACGCCCTTGTGCCGCAGCAAATCCTCCAGCAAACGAAATTCCGTCATGGTCAGGGGCAGGGGGATGTTGCCGGACAAGGCTGTGTGCCTTTCCACATCCAGGCTGATCCCGCCGCAACGCAAAACATGGCCGCCGCCACCGCCGGAAACGCCGCGCCGCAGCACCGCCCTTATACGCAAAATCACCTCGCGCACGCTGAAAGGCTTGAGTACATAATCCGCCGCGCCCAGTTCCAGCCCCACAATACGATCCACCTCCTCCCCCCTGGCCGTAAGCATGATTACAGGAATACCCGCAGTGGATTCCTCGCGCTGCAAAGCCTTGCACACGCTCAGGCCGTCCAGGCCGGGCAGCATTATGTCCAACAGGATGAGATCAGGACGTCGCTCCCCGGCCAGATGCAGGGCATCATTGCCGTCCCCTGCCTCCAGCACGGCAAAACCTTCGCGCTTGAGATTAAAGGCCAGCAGATCGCGTATGTCCTTTTCGTCTTCCGCCACCAAAATAGTTTGCGCCGGCACCGATCCACCCTCTTATTGCTTTAAGGAAACACTGATTAATTCGGGACTCCGCCCCGAACCCCGCTGGGGGGAATAAGCAAGGGGCATGTTTGCCCAGGCATTGCTTTACCTCTGCC
>JAITGZ010000140.1 GCA_031280335.1 Deltaproteobacteria bacterium
CTCCACCAATAAATTCCCCCTGCGCCTCTCTCCCGGATAAGGCAGCCCTTCACCGTTCACCCTGAAAAACTGCCCGCTTTGCGTACCTTTGGGAATGGACAGCTTGATCGGCTCATTCAGGGTAGGGATTTCAATAGTGTCGCCAAGAGCGGCCTGAACAAAACTGACTTCACGCACCAGAAGCAAATCCTGTCCCTGGCGCTCAAATTCCTTATCCGCAGCCACGCGCAACACCACAAAGAGGTCGCCCGGCGGTCCGCCGTTAAGCCCCGGCTCCCCTTCGCCCCGCAGACGCAGACGGTTTCCGTTATCCACTCCGGCGGGTATGGTCACAGAAAGCTCGCGCCGCTGTTCCATCCGGCCTGTGCCCCTGCACTTGGGGCAGGGGGTGGAAATGACCCTTCCCTGCCCGTGGCAACGTGGACAGGTAACCGCAAGCTGGACAAAACCGGCCGAGCGGCGCACCTGCCCCAAACCGTTGCATTGGGGACAGGCCGCCGGAGATGTCCCGGGCGCGGCCCCGCTGCCGGAACATTCTTCACAGGACACGTGCCTGGGTACGGAAATTTTTACTTCGCTCCCCTTGGCCGCGTCGCGAAAAGTCAAATCCAAATTATAGCGCAAATCCGACCCGGCCTGAGGCCGGCTGGCCCCTCTCCTGCCCGCGCCCATACCGGCAAAGCCAAAAAAATCACCAAAAATATCGCCGAAATGCGAAAAAATATCTTCAGTGGAGTGGAAGTTCTGCCCGCCGCTTACTCCGGCATGACCAAAACGATCATATCTGGCCCGTTTTTCCGGGTCCTGCAATACGTCATAGGCTTCGGCCGCTTCTTTGAATTTGGCCTCCGCCTCTGAGTCATCAGGATTATGATCCGGATGATATTTCAAGGCCAGTTTGCGATAGGCGCGCTTGACGCTGTCCTGATCCGCCCCGCGTTCAACGCCCAAAATCTCATAATAATCACGCCGGTTCATAACGCCCCGCAAAAATAACTGGTCTGGAGCAAATCAGCGTTAACGTCAATGGCCTAATCATCATCCTCTCTAAAAGAGACATCCGGATTTTCAATGGGGACATAGCTGCTCATGTCTTCAGGCAAGACCTTGCCAGCGGCTATTTCGCGCAAAGCGGTAACCACTTCTTTATTTTTGGACTCCACCAGCGGCTCATAACCTTGGCGGTACTGTTGAATACGCTTGATCGCCATCTGCACCAACAAAAAACGGTTATCCACGCGCTCCTGGCAATCTTCTATGGTAATCCTGGCCATGCGGAAACTCCTTGTATTAGAGCAATTCCATTTTGAAACTGCTCCGGCGGCGGTATGCGCACAGCGCCGCCACCACAGGCATAGGCAAAACATAGTTTTGCCGTTCAACTCCGGGCGGTTCGCCTCAAAGCTAAAATGCCCCAGCCTGTCTTGTGCTTTATCTGAACAAAAGCATATAATGCCGAAAAAAAAGCTTGTCAACTTTCAGGATTCACCGATAATATTCTCTTTTGAGTTTTTGGGGCACTTGTCCCAAATCCATTTGGAGTAAATGTTTTATCCCGGTTCCAGGCGCTTTGTATTTTATCGCCGGCGGGCTTGCCATTGTTAAATAACTCTTTGAAACATCAAAGAAATTATCCAGGATATCACCCGTTTATCTGGGCCGCGCATAAGTAAAGTCGAAACCGCCGGATACCCGGCATGACCTAGTTGGAAATAATCTATGAAAAAACTTCTTTTATTCTTCTTGTTTCTTCCCCTGGCCTTTGCCAGCGTCCATACCCTTGGGCCGGAACTGCCCTCAGCCGAGGCAGCCCGGCTGGGCGGCGGACGTTCCTTCGGCGGCGGCCCCGGCTTCAGTCGCAGCCTGCCCGCGCCGCAGCGCAACATGCAGCAGAATCAACTTCAGGGCGTGAACATGGGGGCGGCAGCGGCACGCGGCGGCATGGCCGGCGGCTTTTTGGGTCCGTTGCTGGCCGGCGGTCTTTTGAGCGCCCTGATTTTTGGCGGAGCCTTCAGCGGGGTAAGCCCCGCCGATCTAATCTTCATTGTCGCCCTGATTTTCCTGGCCCGCCGTATATTCACGCGGCGGCCGGCCCCGGCGGGTGCCGACGGCTTTATGCGCCGTGAACATACGCAAACCATAGGCGACCCTTGGGCGCGACTGCGCGGCGCAGCATCCCCCAACCACGCCTCTCCAGAGGATAAAGGGCGGGACCCCCTGCCCGATGGTTTTGACTCCGGCAAGTTTTTGGAAGGGGCCAAACTCATGTACGCGAGGATGCAGGAAGCGTGGGACAAGAGGGATATGGAGGATATAGCCCAGTTTGCCGAACCGGAAATGCTGCGCCAGATTGAAAAACAAGTCAGGGAAGACCCGGTGCAGGGACGGACGGATATCCTGACCTTGTCTGCGGAGTTGTATGCTTTCAGAGAAAAAGAAGACGAGGAGACAGCTCTGGTTTATTTTGACGCCCTCCTGCGTGAATATGCGGACAAAACCCCTGAAAATGCGCGGGAGGTATGGAGCTTTATACGGCGCAAAGACGGCGGTGTCTGGAAGCTGCATGGCATCCAGCAGGTGGACGGCTGATGCCGGGCGAACGCCTTAACATCGCCCCCCTGGGCGGTTTGGGAGAAATCGGCCTGAACTGCATGACCTTCGGCTACGGCGAAGACCTGGTCATGGTGGACTGTGGGTTGATGTTCCCTGAGGACTACCACCTGGGCGTGGATGTGGTCATACCCCGTTTCGATTTTGTGCTGGAAAACCGCAGCCGCCTGCGGGGCATAGTACTTACGCATGGGCATGAAGATCACATCGGTGCCCTGCCCTGGCTGGTGCCCATGCTGGAGCAGGCGCGCATCTATGGCTCGCCCTTCACCCTGGCTCTGGTGGAGAACAAGCTGCGCGAACACGGCCTGCTGGAACGAGTACGCCTGGAGCGCCTGGAACCAGATGGACGCTTTCAGCTGGGCGCTTTTGCCTTTAATTGCTTCCCGGTGAGCCATTCCATTGTGGACGGCCTGGCCTTGGGCCTGGAAACCCCCGTAGGGCGTCTGGTGCATACCGGCGACTTTAAGCTGGATGACAACCCCCTAAGCGGTTTGGGTACGGATTTGGCGGCCTTCAAAGACTTTGCCGGGCCACAGGGCGCGCGCATATTGCTTTCCGATTCCACCAATGTGGAAAACGAAGGCTACTCCATGGGCGAACGCGAGGTATGGGGCGCGTTGCGCACGGCCTTTCGCCGAGCCGAAGGGCGCGTTTTGGTTACCTTGTTTTCCAGCAACATCCAGCGCATTCAGGAGGTCTTCGACTGCGCTCTGGAAACCGGGCGCAAGGTGGTGGTGGGCGGCAGGAGCCTGATCAATAACATTGAGACGGCGCGCAGCCTGGGCTATCTCAACATCCCCGACGGGCTGCATGTGGAACTGAGCAGCCTGCCCTCAGACCTGCCCGAACAGCGGGTGGCCTTGCTGCTTACCGGCTCACAGGGCGAACCCATGAGCGCCCTGACCCGCATTGTCCGGGGCGATCACAAAAGCCTGCGCATACATCCGGGCGATACGGTGATCATGTCATCACGCCTGATCCCGGGCAATACCTCCGCCGTAAACCGCATGATCAACGACCTGTACCGCCAGGGAGCGGAAGTGCTTTACTCGCAGGTGGGGGGCATACACGCATCGGGACATGCCTACAAAGGCGAACTGGCCGCCATGTTCAAGGCCGTGCGGCCGGAATACTTCATCCCCATTCACGGAGAATACCGCCACCTGGTCAAACACGCCCAACTGGCTGTGGAACACGGGCTGCCGCAAAAAAGGGTATTCATCCTGAGCAACGGACAAACCCTTTCTTTTGGCACCAAGGACGTACGCCCAGGCCCGTCTGTTCCCGCCGAGGCCATCCTGGTGGATGGCAAGGGAGTGGGCGATGTGGGGCAGGTGGTGCTGAAAGAGAGGCAAATTCTGGGCGAAGAGGGCATGGTCATTATCCTGTTCCTCCTGCGGGAAAAAGAAAAACGCGCTATGGGCAGGCCGGAGGTTTTTTCCAGCGGCTTTGTCTTTGACCAGCAGTACAGCCATGTACTGGAAGAAGCCGCTGAACTGGCGCAAAACCTCCTGGAAGAAGAATTCCCTGCGGATACAGACAAATTTCAGGAAAAAATCCGCTCCACCCTGCGCCGCCTGTTCCGTCGGGTCATGGGCCGCGACCCCCTGGTGGTCGCCATTGTGCGCATGGTTTGAAAACAGCTTCATTTTAGAGCATATTAACTCATGCGATCTTTCCCCCCGGTACCCTGACCGGTGAAATGAATTCACACCACTTTTTCCAAGTACTCAGTGAGCATCCCGGCCACCCGCCGGGGGCGATTCTCCGGCGTAAAGTATTTGAGGTAGGTTTTGCGGGCCAAAATACATTTTTCCCGCAGCGCATCCGCGCCGTTGCGTGCGAGGAAATCGCGCAGTATGCTCCCGCTGCGCAGTACATCCCCTTCGTCTATAATCAGGCAAAAATCCCGGAAACAAATGAGATGCTGTAGAGGGTAAAGGATCAATCCGGAGATCAGCACCGGGATGCGCCCGTAATACATGGCTTCATACATGCGGAAAGACTGCGGCCCTATGCCCGGTGGGCAGAGTATGGTGAGGGATTCTTTGCTGATTTTGCGAAACCTGGCCCGACGGATCTCTTTTTCTTCCGGTGTGCGTTCACGGGTGCTGAATATGTTGCCCTCCAGAATAATGTCATCAAAGCCGCCGTTATAAAAACGCAGCCCCGGGCAAAGCTCCATGGAGCGGCAGGCCGCATTGCGCCAGACATGGCTGTAAGCCCCAACAAAAGAGCAGTCATAGCGGATGCGCCCCCAGTCAAAAGAGGGGCGATCTGCTTGTACATGGGCCGAAACAGGCAGCCAGAGTACCATATAGTCCGGTCCATCCGTCTCTTTGTCCCTATAAAGAAAGGGAATGGAGGGATGTGGAGAACAAACCGCCGAGGTCAAACTGACCTTAAGCAGGCAGACGGGCAGGCGTACGCTGGACACAAAACTGCCCCTATCCGTAAAAACATGCCGTCTTTCCCGTCCGGCCAGATAGGGCAGGGCTTTAAGCAAGGCGGTGGTTCCATCCGCCCCCAGAATATTCAGTATGGGCCCCAGATCGTAAGGAAAGAAAAAAAGCTCCGCCTCCTCCGCCGGGCAGAGCGTGAAAAAATCCGTATGGGGCACGGCTGCTCCGTCTTCCCTCCAAAGCACCCCCTCCGCAGGGACGCTCAAGGAGCGGCTGGTCTCCAGATAAAGATCGGGCAGGATAAAATCGCGGCCTTCCTGATAAACATAGCAACGGAGCTTACGCATGGCCCGTGCTATAACATGGGCGCCCCCCAAAAGCCACAGGCTATGCCGGGCGTAAAGCTCACAAGAATTGTCAAAAATACGCCCAGAGCAATTTTAGAGCATTTTAACTTTTTATGGCATGAATATTGCTTAAAAAATTAAAACACAAAATATGCCAGCCAGGGCCAACCTGCCTTATGGCACAAGGCTCCCGGAGGTTCCAACGTGCGCCCGTTGTTATCAATCATCATCCCTTACTACAATCACCCGGACAGTTTGCCCGTGCTGCTGGACAGCATTGAAGCGCAGCGCTTTGATGATTACGAAATAATCATTGTGGATGATTGTTCGGATCAGCCTTGCGACGCCGAGGCGCAACGCCGCCGGAAAAACGGGGGGGAGTTGCGCCTGCTGAAGAATCCCCAGCGCCTCTATACCAAAGAAACGCGTTTGCGCGGAGTGGAAGCCGCCCAAGGCGAATATATCATGTTTGCTGATGCCGATGATCGTCTTTATGGCAAACATGCCTTGAAACGAAATATGGAAAGTATCATCTCCTCCAAGGCGGATCTGCTGCAGTTTCGGGCGCTGGTTCATGACCCGGCCAACACACATCAAATGTGGTCATATATGAGCATGCCCTGGCCCGGAATTGCGGCGGACAGAGAAATTTTCGCCCGCTATGTGCGCGGCGGCATGTTTAGTCATTTTGTCTGGGGTAAAATAGCCCCTAAGGCATTATGGTGCCGGTGCCTGGAACCGGCACGACAAATAAAAATACGCCGTTACCAGGAAGACCTGCTTTTATCCTCTCTATTATATCTGCATGCCCGAAGTTTTGTCGGCAGTGAACACATCGGCTATGAAAGACAGTATATAGATAAAAATGTACAAAAGGCATGCGGCCGCGTTGTGGCCAACTATCTTATGCTCACCGGATTTATACCTTACGCCAGAAGTATTATGGAAAAAGATCCGGTATGGCTGGAGGCGGGAGATGAAAAGGAAACGATCCTGTCCCTGGCGGGAGAAAAATTCCGTGAGTGGCTCAATCTGCACCTTTTAATATATTTATCCGCCATTATACATGGACAATCTTCAATGGATGAGATCAAACAACATATTGAAGAAGAAAAATTCATGCGTATTATTGAAACTCCAGACATGCTTTATTCCAATTTAAAGACACTTGTTACGGATGTCGGCCTTATCCCCGGTGGAGCTGGTTTACCGCGCATGATCGCTTGAAGTTCATCACACATTTAAACAATAAAAAGACCATGCCCCAATACTCCATCATCATCGCCACGCTGAACGCGGCCGCAACCCTGGAACATGCCCTGGAGTCCGTTTTATCCCAAAGCTGTCGCGATTTTGAACTTATTGTCCAGGACGGTGCCTCCACCGACGGAACCTTGAATCTGCTGCAAGCCCGCGCCCCCAAACTGGATTGGCAATCCTCTCCAGACTGCGGCGTTTATGACGCCTGGAACAAGGCCGTGGAGCGGGCAAATGGGGAATGGGCGCTTTTTTTAGGCGCGGATGACCGCCTGCTCAGCAGACACACCCTGGCCCAATGCCGCAGACACCTCAGCGCCCTGCCCCGGCGCGTTCAATTTGCATTCGGCGCGCTCTGGCAGGGGCGGGGCGGACAGGCGCAGGGGTTGATCAACCGTTCCGCGCACGAGGTTTATCACATGTTTTTTCGCAACATGGGCCTGCCCTTTCCGGCCACCTTCATTCGCCTGCCCCTGCTCAAAAAACACAAATTTGACCCCAGCTACAAGATCGCCGGGGATTATGACCTGGCCGCCCGCCTGCTCAACCACGACAATATGGTCAGGCTCCCCATACAGGTCAGCTACATGGAGCGCGGCGGCATCAGCGAAACCGGCCTGGCGGGTATGACGCCGCAGGAAGAAGCCCTGCGTGTACTCTTTACCAGGGTGATCCCCAGGGCGGGGGAGTTCGCCCTGGGCTGCGCCGGCAATCTGCATCAGGCGCGGTACGACCTGGAACAAATCCTGATCTGACAGGCGGGAGATTTTTACGCCTTCTCCAACCAGGCCGCGCGCTCCCGCCGCCGCTCCTCCAAGGCGCAGCGCACCTCCTTCTCGTTATATTTGTACAAAAGCTTGACCACATTGCCCATGGAATTGCCCATGAGCGCTTCATCCCCAGCTGCGGCGTTGCCCGTAACCCGTTGGTGCTCAAAGGCAATCAGCCCGTTGAAGACAATGTTTTTTCCGGCCAGGCGCAGGCGCAGGTGGTGTTCCACATCCACGCACTGGCTGTGAGAGAAGCGGATATCGAAAAAGCCGCTTTCTTCCAGGGCGCGGCGATCAAAAATGTGCAAGCAACCAATCACATGATCCACCAAATCCACATAGTCAAATTGGCCCAGATCCTCCTGCTCGCCATCGTTGGTCATTTCAAGGCCCAGGTGGCGGCCAAAAACCGTAACATTGCGCGCCCCGCAATGCACCCTGGCTGGCCAGCCCGGGTTCAGGGCCTTGCCGCCCACGCAGGCGCAGCCGGAAAAAACCTGGGCCGTACGCACCATGCGGGTCAGCCAATCCGGAGGGACGCGCGTCAAATCATCATCGCCTATGGCGATGAATTCGGCCGCGTCATGGTCATATCCGGCCAAAAGCCAGTTATGCCCGGCCGGGCGACCGATATTGACGGGAAAAGCCTGCGTTTCCACCTGGACATGCGGCGGAAAAAACTCCCGCGCCCGGAGCGATATCTCGCGCGTGCCGTCGCTGGAACCGTTATCCGCTATATAGACCGCGTAATTCCGGTAAGCCGTCTCCCCCAGCTGGCGCAGAGCCTGTTCCACATACGCCGCCCGGTTGTGCGTCAAAACAATAAGATGCACCCTCGGCTCCTCCACCAAAGGAGCATGCAAATCCGCCCATAATGC
>JAITGZ010000035.1 GCA_031280335.1 Deltaproteobacteria bacterium
CTAGCTTCGGCGCTTTATGGTCTGAAACTTCTCCTGGCTATGTTGGGGGAGGACGTAGAATAAAAAAACCGGGGAGTAAAGCGCTGTCGGGAGGAAGAAGAGACAACGCCTACTCCCCGTTGACAACCCAGAGCTATCACGCTCGCCTAGCCTTATGACCGGGGCTGCCACACCGCCCGGTCCAGGCCCGCTACGAGCGGGGCGCCGCAAGCCGGTGAGGATACGGCTTGTCTGGGGGCTAAAGGTTATTCGGCTTAGGAAGGTATTGCCGTATTGTCCATGTATGTTATTAAGCATGTGCCATGCCATGACGCTTTTTATTCTTTTTTTTCAATATGTTTGCTCCTAAAAAAATATTTTTTAGCCCACTGTTTGTGCAGCATGGTTCATCCTTTTTTGCACAAATATGGGTCTATTTTGCGCTTTTGTGCAAAAAGGAATCAACACAGCGATGCGGTAGTGAAGCCCTGAAGGGCTTCACGTATTGCGCCCCGCCGGGGTCTCAGACCACAAAGGAACAGAGGATGAAAATATTGCTGCATATCTGTTGCGGACCCTGCGCCATTATGCCCATACAGCGTCTTTTGCAGGACAAACATGAGGTGACGGGCTACTTTTACAACCCCAACATTCATCCTCTGGCGGAATATCTACGCCGTTGCGAAGGAGCGGCTGAAACAGCGGCGCGTTACGATCTCAAAATAATTTGGGCTGACCCGCCTGATGACTATGCCCTTAACGGGTGGTTGCGCACAGCGCTGCAACGCTGTGATGAGCCAGAACCGGCAGAGATTGCCCCGCCCGCGCAAGATCAGGACGATATTCCGGTCAAGCTTAAACCTCGCTGCCTTTTTTGCCTGGAACTGCGCCTTAAAAAAACCTGCGCCCTGGCCTGCTCCCAGGACTTTGACGCTTTTACCAGCACTCTTTTGTATTCGCGCCGCCAACCGCATGACTTTATTGCACACAGAGCGGCAGAATTGGCGGAGCAAGGCGGCGGGGCAACTTTTTACTACCGGGATTTCAGGCCAGATTGGCGGCAAGGTATAGAAATTTCCAAAGAATGGAAGATTTATCGCCAACAGTATTGCGGCTGCATTTTCAGCGAAAAGGAGCGTTACGCCGCAGATCTGGAAAAGATCCGCAGGCTTCAAAAATTCGACGGCCATGCTCCGGACGAATCCACATGAAAATTGCACCAATCCTTTCAATTAGAACAATTGCAAAGTGAAATTGTTCTAAAACAGTAACCCGCTCAAACGCAGATCTTCATCCAAAAGATCATTGATCAGCCTGGCCACCGGACCGCGCTCACCGCTGCCGATCTGTCTGCCCTCATACTCCACCAGTGGGACGCACCCAGGCGAAGTCCCCAACAGGAGCAGCTCTGAGGCTTCAAAAATCTCCGCTTCCGGTATGGGACGGGTCACGCAGGCGAGCCTGTCCCGTACAAGTTCCACGGCACGCAATATGGTCGTGCCGGGCAAGGCATGTGTAAACTCCGGCACCACCAGCGCGCCCTCTTTGTCCACCAGGCAGACATTGGCCACCGCGCTCTCCGCCAAATGCCCCTCGGCATCAAAGCAAAGTGGGATATCCTTTCTGTTTTTACGCCCTTCCATGACCATAAAGACCGCATTCAGGTAGTTGACGTCCTTAATATGTGAAAAACAAGCCGGTCTGGCCGGCATCCTGGCGCGAAAGGCCGTCAAACCCTTTTCATACCAGGAAAGCGGCTGTGGAGTGAAGCGGGTTACCACGGCATAAAAGCTGGATTGGGGCGATTCCAGTGGATCCACCCCAAAGCTCCCCGGTCCGCGCCCCAGGAACAAGCGCAAATGCCCTATGGCTGCTCCGGCGGCGCGGGTTGTCTCCAGGGCTGCGGTGCGGACGTCGCTCCAAGGACAGGGCGGCTCCAAACATATGCTCTCTGCTGAACGCCGCAGGCGGGCCATATGTTCCTCAAATTGGTACAAGCGACCTTCAGCAAATTTCATGCTCTCAAAGACGCCGTCCCCCCGATGAAACATGTGGTCATCCAGAGGCGCAAGCATCAAGGAACCATCCTTCACTATGGCCCCCACCCGGTACTCATAGTAGGCCAACACCGCATCCACGCCCGGACGCTTGGCGGCAAGCAGCCTTGCCAGATAATTACGCGAATCCAATACGGGGATCATATGTTCTCCGTCCCATAAAAATAATCGCAGGGAAAATACCCGGAATAAATTAACATTAAAAATGGAATTTCAATGTTAACCCGCTCTAAGCATATCATTTTTTTTATTTTTGGCAAAACAGGATTATGACCGTGCCGAACCTGCGGACTCCCAAATGTACCGCTGCCCCATAAAACGGGTTGGCACAACTTTTGTATAACGCGGGTACGGGCGTAATTCACTGAAGGAAGCCAAAATTATGACAAAAACAAAAAATCGGGATAATTTGGGTAATGTTTACGGGCGTTTCGCCAAGCAGAGCGATTTGATGCTGGCCGGCGGAGTGGTGGTTATTTTGTTTGTCATGCTGGTACCTCTGCCGCCCTTTTTTCTGGATATAATGCTGAGTTTTTCCATCTCCCTTTCCCTGCTTATTCTAATTACCTCCATGTTCATTCTCTCCCCGCTGGAGTTTTCCATTTTCCCCACCCTGCTTCTGGTCACCACCCTGCTTCGTCTGGCCCTGAATGTGGCCTCCACCCGGCTCATCCTGTTACACGGGTCTGAGGGCACAGACGCCGCCGGGGACATCATCCGCTCTTTCGGCGAATTTGTAGTGGGCGGTTCCTACATCATCGGTGTGGTCATCTTTATGATCCTGTTTATTTTGAATAAGATGGTCATTGCCTCAGGCACCACGCGCATTGCCGAAGTGGCCGCCCGTTTCACTCTGGATGCCATGCCGGGCAAACAGATGGCCATAGAAGCCGATCTCAACGCCGGCCTGATCAATGAAGAAGAAGCCACCCAGCGGCGCCTGAACATACGGCGTGAGGCCGATTTCTACGGTGCCATGGATGGTGCGGGCAAATTCGTGCAAGGCGACGTCAACGCCAGTATGTTCATCACCCTGATCAACATTATCGGCGGCCTGCTCCTGGGGGTGATGCAGCAGGGGATGAGTTGGTCCGACGCCCTGAGTACCTATACCTTGCTCACGGTGGGCGACGGCCTGGTCAGCACCATACCCTCGATCATAAGTTCCACTTCCGCCGGCATCATTGTTTCCAGAGCCGCCTCCGAGGCCAAGATGGGCGAAGAGTTCATGGGCCAGCTCACCCGCAGCTACCGCGCCATGCGCCTGGTTGCCGGGGTGTTGCTGGTCTTTGCCCTGGTGCCGGGCATGCCCACCCTGCCTTTCCTGATTTTTGCGGCGATCTTGTTTATAATTGCGCAAATGTCCGCTAAATTGAATGAAAACCTCCAAGGTTTATCCCAGGCTCAAGGCAAGGCCGGGCATAGCTCCGGCGGCGCGGCGACCGCAGGGAAATCCCTGACCGGCGGTGGGGTTTCGGGTGCGTCTCTGGATACGCCCGAAGAGGTACAGGCCCTGCTGCCTCTGGACATACTGGAGCTTGAAGTGGGTTACGGCCTGGTTCCCTTGGTGGATGAAGCGCAGAACGGCACTCTACTTTCCCGCATCCGTTCCATACGCCGCCAGTTTGCCCTGGATATGGGCGTAGTTGTGCCCTCCCTGCATCTGCGTGATAATCTGCAGCTCAAACCAGGCCAATATTGTCTGTTGATCAAGGGCAATGAAGTGGCCTCAGCGGAGATTTTAATCGATCATTTTCTGGCCATGGACCCGGGCAACGCCAAACACAGCATCCGCGGCATTGAAACCCGCGAACCGGCCTTTAACCTGCCCGCCCTGTGGATACCTGAAGCCCAAAAAGAAGAAGCCATGCTGGCCGGTTATACCGTGGTTGACCCATCCACGGTCATCGCCACCCATCTGACGGAAATTTTCCGGCGTCATCTTTCTGACTTTCTGGGACGGCAGGAGGTACAAGGGCTTTTGGACAATCTGGCCAAACATTCTCCCAAGGCGGTGGAGGAGCTTACCCCCGGACTGCTGGGCCTGGGGACGGTGCAGAAGGTTTTGCAGAACCTAGTGCGCGAAAATGTTTCCATCCGCGACCTGCTGACCATAGTGGAGACCTTGTCGGACTACGGGCAAGGTGTTAAAAACCCGGAGTTGCTCACTGAATATGTACGTGAACGCATCGCCCGAACCGTGGTCAAGCCTTATATGGACAGCCAGGGCGCTCTGCCGGTAATCACCCTGGATCCGGTGGTGGAGCAAACCCTGCAGGAGGCCGTACGTCAGACCGAAGGAGGGGGGGCTTATCTGGCCTTAAACCCAGGTACCGCGCAGAAACTGATTCAGCAGATCAACCATGCGGTGGAAAACGCCGTAAATACTGATGGTCAGCCGGTGGTTTTGGCCAGCCCCATGAACCGCCCTCATCTGGCCCAGTTGATTACCCGTTTTCTGCCCAATGTGCCGGTGCTTTCACAGGCGGAGATTCCTTCGGACATTCGTTTATCTTCAGCGGGTAGCGTGAGCTTGAAATAATGCAGGTAAAAACTTTCACAGGCGCGAACAACCAGGAAGTAATCGGACGCATCAAGGTCGAACTGGGGCCGGAGGCGGTAATTTTGGATTCTTCCACCTTCCATGAAGACGGACGCAAAATGGTGCGCATGACCGCCGCCCTGGACAGAATTGATAATTTCCTTGAAACGCCGGTGGAACAGCTCACTCCAGGCAGAGACGCCCAATGGCGGCGCGAATGGGAGCTTATCCAGCGGCATATGCTGGCCCTGCTCAAACCGGCCCTGCGTCTGGATCGGCTGGATGAACGCCAACGCTCGGCCCTGGAATTTTTGGAAAGGGAGGGGGCGAACGACCAGGCCTTGCTGGAGCTTTACCGCCGACTATTGGACCGCCCCGGCGTGAGCGTACTGGAACCTTTGGGGGGGATGATCCCTCTAAAACCTTGGGGGCTGGAGCATTGGCCCCAAAAGCTGCATCTGGTATCCGGACCTTTTGGGGCGGGCAAAACCACCACAACGGTGCGCCTGGCCCTATCCCTGCAAAAAACGCACCCAGGCACACGCATATGTATCGTCAACGCCGATGCGGAGCGAGGCGGCGGCAGGATGCTGCTCAAACACTATGCCGGGCTTTCCGACCTGGTTTATCGCGAAGCCCGTTCCGCATCGGAAATGGCAGGCATACTGGCTGAAATCCAGCCCCAGGGTTTTGAAAAGGTCATTGTAGATTTGCCCGGCCTGGGGCGCAACCTCAACCTGGCCCAGGTAACGCGAGATCTGGCCCTGGATCAGGCGCGCTCCATCACCTGCGCTGCACACTTGGTTTTTTCGCCGCATTACGCAGCGGAGGCACAGAGCGAATTCTTGGAACGTTACCGTGTGCATCTGCCCACGAGTCTCATCTGGAGCAAGTTGGATGAATGCGGACGGTACGGGACCATCCTTAATACCGCAGTGGCTTCCGGACTGTCCATTTCTTGTTTTTCTTTCGGTTCTGGTCTTTTAAACACGCTACTTCCAGCGGAACAGACCGCCCTGTGGAAGCTGCTCTTCGGGCACGAACTGCCCGCAGTCCCCCACAGCGCCATCGTCTCCACCGCCCGTAGCACACAAGTGGAGTCGTGATATGGAACTACCCCTGGTTGTCTCGGTAACTTCCGGCAAAGGAGGCGTGGGCAAGACCAATATTTCGGCCAATCTGGCCTATGCCCTGGCCAAGGCCGGCCGCCGCGTCCTGCTGCTGGATGCGGATCTGGGCCTGGCCAATATTGATGTTGTGCTGGGGCTGACCCCGGAATATAATTTGTTCCACCTCCTGCACGACCATATACCCCTGAGCAAAATCATTCTGCCCACCCGTTTCGGCTTCAGCATACTGCCTGCTGCTTCCGGCGTGAGCGAAATGCTGGAATTGAGTCCCGGGCAAAAGCTGGAACTTCTGGACTCCATGGACGGGCTGGAAAAAAAGTTTGATTATCTGCTGGTGGATACAGGCGCGGGGATAAACGACAATGTACTCTATTTCAACTTGGCGGCCCAAGAAAGAATTGTAGTACTCACGCCCGAACCTACTTCACTTACCGATGCTTATGCGGTAATAAAGGTAATGAGCCAACAGCACGGCGTACGTCGCTTCAGAATCGTGGTGAATCTGGCTCAGGATAAAAAAAATGCTTTGGATGTGTACAAACGCCTGTATAACGCCACAGATCATTTTCTGGACGGTATTTCCCTGGACCTGTCCGGTTTCATCCCGCTGGATACTGTGGTGCGCAAGGCCGTACTCAAGCAACGTCCTTTCTGTGAAGAAGATTTCAACTGCCCGGCCAGCACGGCTGTGCGCGAACTAGCCGCAAACCTGCAGAAATGGGAAACGCCGGCCAATCTGGACGGCAACATAAAATTCTTTTGGAAGAAACTTCTGTTTAAAGAAAACGCCAAATAGAGCAAATACACCCTGAAATTGCTCCGGCGGCATCAACGGGGCCGGGCTGGGACAAGTGGGGAGAAGGTGTGATGAGTACAGATAAACAGAAAACAGCGGATCAGGCATACAAAAATATTGCCTTGCGCAATGCGCGCAATCCGTCAGCGGAACCATGGGAGGAACTGGATTCCGGCACGGTGGTCTGGTCTGATTTTACGCCGTTGGAACAGGAGAGCATTGTGCGCCACTATGCGCCCAAGGTCAAATATCTGGCCTCACGCATGAAAGCCCGTCTGCCCCGCAATGTGGATGTAAACGAGCTGATCAGCGCAGGCAGCATGGGCTTGGTGGAATCTTTCAGTAAATTCAAACCCCAGTTAGGGGTAAAATTTGACACCTATGCCGAAAGCCGCATCCGCGGGGCCATGCTGGACGAATTGCGGCGTATGGACTGGTTTCCGCGTTCCCTGCGCCAGCGGGTGCGTCAATTGGACAACGTCATTTTGCAACTGGAGCAAAGTACCGGTGAGACGCCTTCCGAGGACGACTTGGTGAAAGAAACCGGACTTACTACCAAAGAAGTGCGCGAAGGCATGGAGGCCATGCAGAGTCAGCTCTGTTTTCCTCTGGATATTCTTGAAAATTCCATGGCGGACAGTGAGGGAGGCTTCGGCGGACAGCCTTTCGACCTCGCGGCATCCAGCGAACTTTTGGAGTTGGTGGCTGCACTTATTGAACAATTGACACCCAGAGAGAAGCTGGTATTATCGCTTTATTACAGCGATGAACTGAATATGCGCGAAGCGGCTGAGGTTATGGGCATAACTGAAGGGCGCGTCTCTCAGCTTCACGCTCAGGCCTTAAGCCGTCTGCGCAGAGAATTGAACAATAGACACGGCTTACCTCTTTACAGTTAAGGAGCTTTTATGGCCTTTGATCCCAACATGCGCGTTCTGGTGGTGGATGATTTTTCCACAATGCGTCGCATAATAAAAAATATTTTGCGGCAGCTGGGCTTTAACAACATCGTGGAGGCGGACGACGGAACCACCGCCTGGGATGTTCTGAACAAAGACAAAATCGATTTTGTCATCTCAGATTGGAATATGCCGCAGATGACCGGCATTGACCTGTTGCGCAAAGTGCGCGCCAGTGAGGAATTTGCGGATATGCCTTTTCTTATGGTTACAGCCGAGGCGCAGCAGGAGAACATTATTGAAGCCGCCCAGGCCAAAGTCTCCAATTATATTGTCAAACCTTTCACAGCGGAAACACTCAAACAAAAAATAGACAAAATTTTCCCCTGACCGCCTGTGAACTTAAATCCCCGCCGCATCTCCCTGTTTTCTGCTAAAACGCGGCACCCACGGCTCAGTATGCCTTTCGGCCTTATGGGTTTTGACGGGGCAGCCGAGCCTGAGCTGCGTCTGTGGAGGATCGTGCCCCGTGTTGCCCTTGCTTAATGCCGATGCCGCACCCGTAGCAGGCGCCGAGCAACCGCCACTTCCTCCTGCCGGACAGATGAGCAAGGTGGAACTCGATCTGGAGGGCGCGCCTTTTCTGGAACCTGAACCGGAGGCCGAACCG
>JAITGZ010000037.1 GCA_031280335.1 Deltaproteobacteria bacterium
GGGTTCGGCCGAAGGCCGGAGCCAGGCAGGCTTTGCCTGCCGCAGCGATGCTTTGACACCGCGTAGGCGACTATTCCACAGGACAGTGGAATAGGACGTTAAAGCCTTGGCTTTCACTCCCAAAGGGCGAGGGCCAGGACGGCCCGAGTCAAATTCATTTTCGTCGTTAAGCGCCGAGCAGAGCGTCTCAAAGTGGAAACGCTCTATTTGGGCGAACTAAAGTCCATTGACGTTTGCTTTTTGGGTGGGTATCGTGAAGGTGTTTGAAGAGTAGCAGCCAGATTTCAATATTTTCAAAGTAGGAGCAATTTTACTTTGAGTTTGTTTTTGACCCCTGGCCTGAACGGGGTTCCAAAGGAGTGAGCATGATACGGCATATTGAGAGCAGGAGTATGGGGCGCGGCAGGCATGGCTGGTTGGACAGTCATTTTCATTTTTCCTTTGCCGAGTATTACAACCCCGCCAACATCCATTTCGGCGTTCTGCGCGTGCTGAACGATGACATGGTGCGGCCCGGCATGGGTTTTGACATGCACCCTCATGCGGATATGGAGATCATTTCTTATGTCATCAACGGCGAGTTGACCCATGCGGACAGCATGGGCAACAAGCACACTTTGACCAGGGGGCAGGTGCAGTACATGAGCGCGGGCACGGGCGTGCGGCACAGCGAACATAACCTGGGCAAGGAAATGCTGCGTTTTTTGCAGATTTGGATTATCCCGGACAAGAAAGGCGTCAAGCCCAACTATGGTGATCATCGCTTTGCCTTCAAGGATAGAGAAAATAAGTGGCTGCCCATTGCCGCCGACTTGGATAACGTTACTTCATCGGCGCCGATCAAAGTCCACGCGGATATAAACGCCTATGCCGCAGCGGCGGATGCGGGGCGCGAGCTTGAATTTACGGTGTCTCCAGGCCGGCAGGCTTACTTGGTGTTAGTGGAAGGCCGGGCCGTCATCAACGGCTTTACCCTGTCCATGCGTGACGCCTTGGAGATTGTGGAAGAGCCCGTGCGCGTACTGCCCGATGAAACCGCCCATATGCTGGTCATAGAAATGGCCAAGGTTGGCGGGTAAAAAGAACAGGCTGAAAAAAATTTGACGGGTTCAGGAAGGAGGGGGTTCCTCCCCCGTCCCTTCCTGTTTTCATTGGTGTTCCCTCCCCCGGCTATGCAGGCAAGGGGGTTTTAATCAACTCTTCCAACCGGGCGAAGGCTTTGTCCAGACCGGCCGGGTTGTCGCCGCCGGCCTGGGCCAGATCCGGTCTGCCGCCGCCCGCGCCGCCTATTTCCGGGGCAATTTGCCGGATGAGATCCGGGGCGGTGAAGCGCTGGTGCAGGTCTTTGGAGACGCTGAGGATCAGGCTCACTTTGTCTTTGTCTGCGCAGGCCAGGCAGATGACGGCGGGTGGGGCGGCCCGGCCGCGCAGGTCGTCGGAGAGTTCGCGCAGGGCCTTGATGTCGGTAACCGGGGCGTGCGCGGTCAAAAGTTTTACGCCTTGGATGTCGCGCAGCTTATCCAGCAGGTTTCTGCCCTGGCTTGCCCCGGCTTGGGCGGCGGATTGTTCCAGGCTTTTACGCAGGGCGCGCGCTTCATTTTGCAGGGCCAGGATTTTTTCCGGCGTTTCACCGGGTCTGGCTTTGAGCGCCTGGGCAGCGGCGCGTAGTTCACGGCGTTGGGCGGCGTAAGCATCCAGGGCGTTCCAGCCGGTCATGGCCTCCATGCGTCTGACTCCGGCGGCCACGCCGCTTTCGGAGAGTATGGCGAAAAAGCCCGCCTCACCGGTATTTTTAAGGTGTGTTCCGCCGCAAAGCTCGGTGGAGTGCCCGGCAATGTGTATGCTGCGCACACGGGCACCGTATTTTTCTCCAAACAGGGCCAGAGCGCCGTTGCGCACGGCCTCGTCATAGGAGCTTTCGCGCACGCTGACGGGGGCGTTGTCCATGATGGCCCGGTTGACATGTTTTTCCACGGCCAGCAGTTCCTCTTCGCTCAGGGCGGACATGTGCGTAAAGTCAAAGCGCAGGCGGTCCGGGGTTACCAGCGAACCGGACTGCCGGGCGTGTTCCCCCAGCACGGCGCGCAGGGCCGCGTGCAGCAGGTGGGTGCAGGTGTGGTTGCGGGCGGCGGCCAGGCGTTTTTCCGTGTCCACGACCAGCACAATTTCGCTGTCCGCGAGTATCCGGCCGCTGATGACTTCCACCTGGTGCAGGGTCAGGGCCGGAGATGGCTTAAGGGTATCCAGCACGCGGGCCGCGCCGTTGGGGGAGCGTATTTCGCCCGTATCGCCGCTTTGCCCGCCGGAGGCACCGTAAAAAGGCGTGCGGCCGCAGGTCAGCCAGCCTGACGCGCCGGCGGCGAGTTCAGGCACACGATCTCCGGTGGCATCCAGCAGGGCGCTGATACGGCTTTGGTCTTCAAGGGCGGCGTAGCCTGTAAATTCGGAGAGCAGCCCTTCTTCCAGCAGCCCGGCAAAGCGCGCGGCCGGGTCCGCTTCGCCAGAACCCTTCCAGGCGGCCCGCGCCCGGTTTTTTTGCTCCAGCATCAGGGCATTGAAGCCCGCCTCATCAATGCGCGCATTTTGCTTTTCGGCTATGTCATTGACAATATCCAGGGGGAAGCCGAAGGTGTCGTAGAGCTTGAAGGCCAAGTCGCCGGAAATTAGGGTCTGCCCGGCTTTCTTCAG
Source organism: Deltaproteobacteria bacterium (assembly GCA_031280335.1). Taxonomy (GTDB): domain Bacteria; phylum Desulfobacterota; class Desulfovibrionia; order Desulfovibrionales; family Desulfovibrionaceae; genus WRHT01. The sequence continues at coordinate 2,689 of JAITGZ010000037.1, forward strand.
GGTCGCGAGTTCGCTTTCCAGCAGGGCCAGCCCCTTGTCCAGGGTTTTTTCAAAACGTTCTTCCTCCTCCCGCACCACACGTGCCATAAAGGCGCTGGAAGCGTTCAGTTCAGGAAAATCCTCCCCCATGTTTTCCACCACGCGCAGGGCGGTTTGATGCAGAAAAGGCCCGCGCAGGCCGATGATCCGCCCGAAGCGGAAGGCCCGGCGGAGCAGGCGGCGCAGGATGTATCCCCGGCCTTCGTTGGAGGGCATGATGCCGTCGGCGAGCATAAAGGCAATGGCCCGGCTGTGGTCGGCGATGACGCGCAGGGCCGTGTCGGTGTCGTTGCTGTCCGGGGCGCTGCGGCTGTAGGCCACTCCGGCCAGATCGGCGGCGAAGCCGATGAGGGATTGAAAAAGGTCCGTATCGTAGTTGGAGTACACCCCCTGGCAGACCGCGCTGATGCGTTCCAGTCCCATGCCTGTATCAATGCTGGGTTTGGGCAGGGGTTCACGCCGTCCGGGGGCGGTTTGGTTATACTGCATGAAGACCAGGTTCCATATCTCCAGAAAGCGGTCGCAGTCGCAGCGGCCTATGCCGCAATCCGGGCCGCAGCGCATGTGTTCGCCCTGGTCGATGAGAATTTCGGAGCAGGGGCCGCAAGGACCGGTGTCGCCCATGCTCCAGAAGTTGTCTTTTTCGCCCAGGCGCAGGATGCGCTCCTGGGGGACGGAGCTGTGTTTCAGCCACAGGTTGGCGGCTTCGTCATCATCTTTGAAGACAGTGATATAGAGCCGCTCCGGCGGCAGTTCCAGCTCGCGGGTGATGAATTCCCAGGCGAATTTTATGGCTTCGGCCTTGAAGTAATCCCCAAAGGAGAAATTGCCGAGCATTTCAAAGAAAGTGTGATGACGGGCCGTGCGGCCTACGTTTTCCAGATCGTGGTGCTTGCCGCCCACGCGCAAGCATTTCTGGGCGGTTACGGCGCGGCTGTAGGCGCGTTTTTCCAGTCCCTGAAAGATTTGCTTGAATTGCACCATGCCCGCGTTGGTGAAGAGCAGCGAAGGGTCATCCTTGGGAGTGAGTGAAGAGGAGCGTACCGGTTCATGCCCTTTGTCCTGAAAATATTGCAGAAAGGCGCGGCGGATCCGGTTGGTGCTGAGGGCGCGCATTATTCTTCATCCAGGGGGGTAAAGGCGTCTTCCGTATCTTTGCCCTGGCCGCCGGCGGCCAGAGCTATCTCCGGATGCATACCGAGGTGATCCATCAGGGCTTTTTCAATGCTCTGGCGCAGTTCCGGCGTGGCGTCCAGCATGTCGCGCACGTTTTCCCGGCCCTGACCAAGGCGTTCTCCGCCAAAGGCGAACCAGGCCCCGCTTTTATCAACAAGGCCCGCCTCCACGCCCATGTCCAGAATCTCGCCGGTGCGGGAGATGCCCTGGCCGTAAAGGATGTCGAACACAGCCTCGCGGAAGGGCGGGGCTACTTTGTTTTTGACGATCTTCACCCGTGTGCGGTTGCCGAAGACCTCTTCCTTGTCTTTCAGGGTCAGGATGCGGCGTATGTCCAT
>JAITGZ010000228.1 GCA_031280335.1 Deltaproteobacteria bacterium
AGGGTGAGCATGGGGATGACCAGGGCGATAAAGCCCTTGGTCAAAAAGGCGCAGGCGCAAGCCAGACCGGCCAGGATCAGCCTAGCCGTTCTCGCGCGCCCAGGCGGGGCCTGCGTGGCCCTAAAAAAGGCCGCCATGCACAGGGTTATAAAAAAAGTAAACAGAGAGTCCAGGGTAGTAAAAGTGCCTACGCCGAAGATCTCAAAAAAACTCAAATAAATCACCGCTGCGGTCAAGCCTTGGGCCGTCCCGTCTTTGGAATGGCCCCGGCAAGCGCGCAGCAACATGAAGACCGCCAGGGCCGCCCCGCCGGCGGACAGGGCCGCCGGCAGCCGCGCCGCCCACGGCTCGCGCCCGAATAAAGACATGGAGGCCGCCCCAAGCCAGTAACCCAACGGCGGCTTTTCATAATAAGGCAGGCCCAAAAGCCGCAGTTCCAGACAGTTGCCATCGTCCGTCATCTCTCTGGGTATCTCCGCATAACGCGTCTCATCAGGTTCAAAAAGAAGACGCTGCGACAATGGCAGGACATATGCCGACAAAAAACATAAAACCATAAACAAACATACCGGTTTGGAAACAGATGAAACACTGTCTTGCATTGTTGTAACTATTCCTTTAAATATGCTGTGTTAAATTATTTATATTTGTGAATAAAGATATTATCATATCATCTTTAATAGAAAATGGAATGGTATTTGCGAATTTTAAGTTCGCATATTTATATCATTGGATATGATATTTTTATTAACGGCAGGTTATTGGCGTGTAATAAATTGTAACCTGGGGTATTCAAAGCAAAACAAAACACACGCAAATTACGTTGAAATTACGGGCAGGGCGGATTGCGTTGTCCGGGGTTATCCTGTATCCTGTGCCGGAATATAGTCAGCGCTTCGCACGGTTCAGTCCCTGCGGGCGTAGAACAAGGAGAAGCGTTATGTATAACATCGCGGTCATTGTCGGCAGTCTGAGCGCGCATTCCATCAACAGGAAGCTGGCTGAGGGCCTTATGGATATGGGGCGGGAACTTTTTGCCTGGAATATGCTTTCCCTTCAGCATGTGCCGCTGCTGAATCAGGATATGGAGGCGGACTTGCCCGCCTCCGTGCGAGGACTCAAAGACGCCGTGGCTGGGGCGGATGGAGTTTTGCTGGTAACGCCGGAACACAACCGGCAGATGCCAGCCGTGCTTAAAAATGCCGTGGATTGGTGTTCACGCCCCTATGGACGGGGGCAGTGGATGGGTAAACCTCTGGCCATTACCGGCATCAGCCCGGGCGCAGTAGGCACCGCTGTGGCGCAGGCGCAATTGCGCGCCTTGCTGAGTCTGCTGGGGGGCATAGTCATGCCTTTTCCCGAGGTCTGCCTCGCCGCCAAACCCGGATTTTTTGACACTTCAGGCGCTTTGGCGGATGAATCCACCCGGAGCTTCCTCATGGGCTTCCTCAACTCCTTTGCCCGGTGGATCGCGGCGCATCCCGCCGCCAAAGCGTCTCAAAGTTAATATGGAGAGTATTAACTTGCGAATGTTTTTCCTGCCCTGGCCCCTTGCGCGGCAAAGCATTGTGAGGGTCATATCATTCGCAAGTTAACACCATCGGATTTTCAGCCGTTTTGCGTCTTTTGGGGGTATGGGTGGTTTACTTTTTCAGTAAAGTTTTAATGTCTTGTCCGGTCGCGCAGGCGGTTGTGGACGCGGGCGCGGACTTTATTCATATCTTGTCCGGGGGGCAGGCTTGCCAGAATATTTTCCATATATCCGTTCCTGACCAGCAGGCGCAGGGAAGAGCCGAATTCCAGCATGAAAACCCAGCTGCAGAGCAGCAGGCGAAAGTCGTTGACGCTTTCCATGTCGGCGTAGAGTACGGCGCGCCCTGCCATTACGGCCTCCAGGGCTTTGGGGCTATATTGCTTCGGATCGTTACGTAGTTCCAGCACAATGGTTTTGTCCGGTTCGTGTCCGGGGTGTAATTCTTCGTTCAGTACGCCGATAATGTCTATTTTGTCCGCGTCACGCAGGGCTTTGCTCACAGTGGCCAAGGGTTCCGGCGCGCCTTGGGGCAGGTTTAGCCGGTTGTGCCAGAGTACGGCCGCGCGCACCAAACGGCGCAGCTGCGGGGTTTCTTCGCTTAAAAAACGCTTGTCGCGCAGCAGTTTGGCCCCCAACAGCCCGTGATTGATGGAATCCGCATCCCTGAAGGTTTGGTAGCGCGCAAGCTGCTCAAAGCGTCCCAGGTCATGGTACAGAGCGGCCATAAGCAGGGCGCGTTTCGCCAGGGGGTTGTGCCTGAAGGCATCTTCGCCCATAGCTATGGCTTCGGCGTTTTGCAATACCCGCAGGCTGTGCGCGTACTTCAGTTCCAGGTGTTTGCCAATCATGGAGCCGCTGCCGCGAAAGGCCAGGGCATAAGCGTTAAAGGCCGCGCATTCACGCCGCAGGGCAACGGCCAGGGCCTCCTTTTCCAGAGAAGAGGTGGAGGCCCTGGCTGCGTGTTCATTTGGTTTTTTGTGCATTACCGGATAAGCCCGGTTTCACGGTAATATTTTTCCGCCCCCGGATGCAGGGGCAGACCGGACAGATCTTTTACCGCCATGTCCGGGGTTACTGTCTTCATCACAGAATGGGCCTTGGACATTTCGTCCAGATTCTCCCAAAAGGTTTTGGTCAGGTCGTAAACCAGGTCATCGGGCAGGGCGCTGTCGGTAAGGAGCAGCATTTTAACGGCGGTGGTGGCAACGGGCGCATCCTGCCCATCATAAACCCCGGCCGGGATGGTGAATTTGGAATACCAGGGGTACTGGGCGATGATTTTTTCCACCAGGGCGTCATCCAGGCTGATGAGTTTGGCATTGGCTGTGGCGTACATTTCCGTTACCGCGGCTGTGGGTGTGCCAGCCATGACCCAGGCCCCGTCCAACTGTTTGTTGCGCATGAGATCGATGGATTCCGTAAAGCCCATGCGTTCTGTGCGCAGGTCTTCCGGGTATTTGAGTCCGGCGGCCATGAAGTGGATTTTAGCCTCGCCGTCGCTGGTGCCGCCCACCGCGCCGGGAGAAAAGCGCTTACCTTTGAAATCGGCCAGGCTGTTCACGCCGCTGTCTTTGCGCGCCATCACCTGATTGGGGTTATAGTATAGCCCGGCCAGTACGCGCAGGTTTGGATAAGGGCGGCCCTCAAAGGTGTTTTGGCCGTGCAGAGCTTCATAGGCTATGCTGGACACGGCGAAAGAAACCTGGGCTTCTTTTGCTCTGAGCAGGTTCAGGTTTTGTAGGCCGCCGTTGGATGCCTGTACCCTGGCATTGACATAGCCGAGTTTGCTGTTCCAGATGTTGGATATGCCCGCGCCCAAGGGGTAAATGGCTCCGGTGGTGGCGGCGGTGGGGAAGCTCAGGTTTACCCTGGCGCGTTCTCCGGCCGACGCCGGAGAGGCGGCGAGCGCGAGCAGCAGGCTTATGACGGTAAGCAGGGGAATGCGACGCATGATGAACTCCTCTATGGTTAATTAGGTTTATGCGGCTGTTTTTGGGCGGCGTTTAAGGCTTAAAATCACGGCCAGCAGGAACAGGGCGAAACCGATGAGATCGGTGCGCAGGCCGGGGTCAATGGTCAAAACGCCCGCAACCAGCAAAATTAGGCGTATGGGCTTGCTGCACGGGCCGGATAGCCATCCCTCCAGTCCGGCTGCCAGGGCCGTAACGCCGCATGATGCTGAAAACACGGCCCAGACGGTCAGGCCGGTGGAATGGCCGTATTCATACAAAAGGAGCGGGTTATTCAGAAAAAAGAAAGGCAGGATGAACCCGGTCAGGCCAAGGCGCATGGCAATGAGCGAGGTTATGGTCTGGTTGGAGCGGGCGATGCCTGCGGCCACATAGGAGGACATGGCCACCGGCGGCGTGATGTTGGACAGGCAGGCGTAAAACAGGCAGAACATGTGCGCGGCCAGAGGGGAGGCCCCCACCTTGATCAGCACGGGTGCCGCCACAGCGGCCACAATGACGTAGGCGGCCACGCCGGGTACGCCCATGCCCAGAATGGTACTCATGAGCATTACGCATATTCCGCCCAGGTAGAGCTGGTTCTGCCCCACATATTTAAGCACTTCGTAACCGAAGGTCAGGCCTAGCCCGGTCAGGGAAACCATGCCTATGACCACACCGATGATGATGCAGGCCGCGCCCACGCCCACGGCGTCGCGCGCCCCTTCGTCCAGGGCGCGGATGATGGCGTGCGGCCTCATGCGCGTATGCGGAGAAAGCCAGGAGGCGGCCACTGAGGCCAGAATGGCGAAGAAAGCGGCGTAGAGCGGGGTATAGCCCATAAACATGATTGCCATGAGTATGATCAGGGGGACGGCCAGATGCCCCCTGGTGCGGATCACCAGCAGGGCGTCAGGGATATGCTCGCGCGCGAGTCCTTTAAGGCCGAGTTTGCGGGCCTCAAAGTGTACGGCCATGATCAGCCCCAGATAATAGAGAAAAGCCGGAATGGTTGCGGCCAGCATGACTTTGGTGTAGGGCACGCCCAAAAATTCGGCCATGATGAAGCCCACCGCCCCCATGACCGGCGGGGCGAACTGCCCGCCTGTTGAGGCAACAGCCTCCACCGCCCCCGCAAATTCGGCCTTATAGCCCGTGCGCTTCATCAGGGGTATGGTGATGCTGCCGGTGGTGGCTACGTTGGCCAGGGCGCTGCCGTTGATCATGCCCATAAGGGCGCTGGCGATGACCGCCACCTTGGCCGGGCCGCCGGCACTGCGCCCCCCCAGGGTGAGGGCCAGCTCGTTGACCAAGGCGCTGAAGCCGCTGTGATTGAGGAATGAGCCGAAGAGGATGAACATGAAGATGTAGGTGGAGGAGACGCCCGCGCCCACACCCAGAAGCCCTTGCCCGCCCCAGAAGAGGTGTTCGGCCACCCGGTGCCAGGTAAAGCCGGCGTGTCCGAAGGCACCGGGGATGAATTCGCCCACAAAGGCGTAGGCCAGAAAGACCCCGGCCAGCCAGGCCAGGTTGCGTACCACCCGGCGGGCCATTTCAAAACAGACCACGACCCCCAAGGCGGCCACGGCGTAATCCGCCGGGTCAAACCAGCCGCCGCGCAGGGCAATGATATCATAGCGCAGGGACATATAGCCAAAGGCAAAAATGCCCGCGCTCAGGCTGAGCCAGTCCAGCACGGCGGGGCGGCCGTTTTTTACGAACAGGGCATTTTTGCCTTGTTGCCGCGCCGGATATAGAATGAAGGCCATGACCAGCATGAACATAAGGTGGCATGCCCGCAAGCGTACGGCATCAAGGGAGGGAAAGGCGGTAACGTAGAGTTGGAACAGCGCCCAGATTACAGCCAAAATGGTAACAGCGCGCTCCCATGCGGGGGCGAGCTTGAGGCTGCGCGCTTCGCTTTCTTTTTCCCGCACCAGTTCCAGCGCCTTGGTTTCCATATTTTGGTCTGCGGGGGCATGGCTGATATGTGATGGGTTCACGGCAGATCCCCTTCGTCCAGATACGGCCCGGTCGGGTATGTTCCCAGAAGGCGCAGGGTTTGACAAGCTTTTTGCATTGCGGACATGGGTTCGCGCATACAGGGCGCGGCTAAGTTTCCTTCAAAATCGGCGAAAAAGGCGCAAGCCCATCTGCCCGCTCCGGGCAGGGGGCGTGATTCCAGGCGGAGCAGGTTCAGGCCTTGCTCCGCCAGCGGGCGCAGGGCGGCGGTCAGGGCACCGGGCCTGTCCGCCAGGGTAAAAAGCAGGGAAGATCGCCAGATGGAGCTGTCAGGGCGGGGCAGTCCCGTTTCTTCAGCTTCTTCCCGTGTGATCAGGATAAAGCGTGTCCAGTTATCCGGGTCGTCTTCAATGCTGCGTCCAAGAATACGCAAAGAATAAAGCCCGGCCAGTTCTTCACGTCCTATGCCGGCGCTGCCCGGTTCCTGGCCCGCACGCGCGGCGGAGGCGGCGGTGGAATCCACTGTAATGGTTTTGACCCCGGGCAGGTGTTGGCGCAGCCATTTTCCGGCCTGGATCAGCGGCTGGGGGTGGGAGTAAAGCACGCGGATGTCCTCCAGTTTGCTTTCCCGGCTGAGCAGGCAATGACGAATTCGGGCGTAAAATTCCGCCCTTATGGCCGGTTTGTGACGGAGCAGAAGGTCAAAGCCGGGGCCGACCCCGCCGCCCAGGGTATTTGCTGTGGGCACAACGCCGTGGGTGGAGCGTCCGTCCTCCAGGCGTTCAAAAAGATCGTCCAGATCCGGGCAGGCCGCAAGGGAGGGATCATGGGGCGGCTCGGCGGAGCGCAGACGCAGGTACTGTCTGGCGACAAAAGAGGAAAAGGTGCCGTAAGGGCCGAGATAGGCTACATTCAGGGCGGCAAGGTGGTTCATGCGTTTTGCTCCTTTACGGCAAAAAAAAACCGCAGGTTTCTCCCGCGGCCGTTCAGTCTAAACGCCGTGTGTAAGACAGGGCGCTCGCCTTCGGCCGCAGCCGCGCGTAAAGCTGAAAAAGCTGAAGAATGAAGAGTGATGCATGACTATTATTTTTGGGATTTTCCGTTCCATATACCCCACGCAGCGGTGTTGTCAAGCTGAATTCAACCGGCTTTTTGTTGCCGCCGGGGGAGAAGAGTGTAGCGTCCAAAAAAAATGCGCAAAGCGCGCTGTGTCTGTATAAATATTGTAAATACAGTTAGTTATGTAGTAGAGAAAAAAAATTTTAATAAAAAATTTATTCAATGATTACAATGAAAATAATTTGGGGTTATAATATGGACTTGGATCAAACCATACTGTGATTTTTCCCGGAGCATATTGACATGAACCTTATTTTTTGAGATAGTCTAGAGAAATTACAGACTACGGTTTCCGGCGCTTTTCGCGAGGCTGCCGGATTGAACCCCTAAGCCTTCGGCAGACTGTTATGATGTCTGTATCGACCAATTCCGTCGAAGGTGAGGGAGTTTTTGTTTAAGGCACAGTAATTAACAGGAGTTGATCTTAATGTCCGCTTTTGTTGTGAAAAGAGACGGCAAACCGGCCGCTTTTGAATCAACCAAGATTCTTAACGCCATCAGCAAGGCCAGCCAGGCTGTTGGCGGAGAGGAGATGGGGCCCGGCGATCTGTCCATGGTAACGGACGCGGTTTGCGCCGAGTTGCGCGCATCAGGGCGCAACCAGGTGGAAGAGATTCAGGATGTGGTGGAAGAGGCGCTTATCCGGCATGGCTTCGCCAAGACCGCCAAGGCCTATATCCTTTACCGGGCGGAACACGCCAAGATACGCCGGGCTGAAAGCTATTTGATGGATGTCTTCGGCAAATTGACTTGGGCCTCGGCCAAAGAAGAAGACCTGAAAAGGGAAAACGCCAATGTGGACGGCGACACGGCCATGGGCACCATGCTCAAATACGGCTCGGAAGGCTCCAAGTATTTCATCGACAACTACATTTTGCCCAAGGATGTTTCCGCCGCGCACATCAACGGTGATATCCACATCCATGATAAAGACTTTTACATGCTCACCGAGACCTGTTGCCAGATCGATCTGATTCCTCTGTTCCAAAGGGGTTTTTCCACCGGGCACGGCTATTTGCGTGAGCCCAACTCCATAGAAAGCTATTCCGCCCTGGCCTGTATCGCCATCCAGTCCAATCAGAACGAAATGCACGGCGGGCAGAGCGTGCCTAATTTTGATTACGCCATGGCCAAAGGAGTGGTTAAAACCTTTCGCAAGGAGTACT
>JAITGZ010000260.1 GCA_031280335.1 Deltaproteobacteria bacterium
GCCGCCATACCGGCATTAACGGGCCGCTGTTTTTGGGCATGGATACTCACGCCCTTTCCGCTCCGGCTCACCGCAGCGCCCTGGAGGTGCTGGCCGCCAACGGAGTGGAAGCGCGTTTCCACCGGCAGGATCAAGTTACGCCCACGCCGGTCATTTCTTTCAGCATCCTGGAATTTAACGCCCGACATGAAAAAATTCAGGCCGACGGCATTGTGATCACCCCTTCGCACAACCCACCGGAAGACGGCGGGTTCAAGTACAATCCCCCACATGGCGGCCCGGCGGACACCGATATTACAGACTGGATCGAAAAAAGAGCCAATGAGCTAATTTTGGAGGGACTCAGGGAGGTAAAAAAAATTCCCTACACGCGGGCGTGCGTGGCGGAAAAAATAAGGGAATTTGATTATATAACACCCTATATTAAAGCTTTGCCTCAGGTACTGGACATGCACCGCATAGCCGCTTCCAGCCTGCGTTTGTGTGCTGATGCCCTGGGTGGCAGCGCCGGGCCGTTTTGGGAACCCTTGGCTGAAATGTATAAACTAAGGCTTGAAGTGGTGAACGCCTGCCATGACCCTTCTTTTTCCTTCATGTCCGTGGACAAAGATGGAAAAATTCGCATGGACTGCTCCTCCCCTTGGGCCATGGCGGGTCTTTTGGCCCATAAAGACGATTTCGATCTCTGTTTCGGCAATGACCCGGACGCGGACAGGCACGGCATTGTAACACCGGCAGGGTTAATGAATCCCAATCATTATCTGGCGGTGTGCGTGGATTATCTTTTCCGTAACAGGCCGAGATGGAAAGATGAGTACGGTGTGGGTAAAACCGTTGTTACCAGTGCCATGCTGGATCGGGTCGCTGCTACTCTAAAACGTCATCTGTATGAAGTGCCGGTAGGATTCAAATGGTTTGTGGCACCGTTCCTGAGCGGCTCCTGCGCCTTCGGCGGTGAGGAAAGCGCCGGCGCTTCCTTTTTGCGCATGGATGGACGGACTTGGAGTACGGACAAGGACGGGATCATTCTCAATCTGCTGGCCGCTGAAATTACGGCCAGCACCGGGAAAAGTCCGGACATACTGTACGAAGAACTCACGCAACGCCATGGTGTCGCATATTATGCCAGACACGATGCCCCGGCCACGGTGGAACAAAAACAGAGGCTCAAAAAATTTTCCCCGGCGGCTTTTAAAGTCACATCTCTGGCCGGTGACGCCATTACCGGCGTCTTTACCCATGCGCCCGGTAACGGCGCACCCGTGGGCGGACTTAAGATCAGTACGCGCAACGGCTGGTTCGCGGCCAGACCCTCAGGTACGGAGGACATCTACAAAATTTATACGGAAAGTTTTATCAGCCCGGACCATCTGGATGCCGTGCGGCATGATGCCGAAGAACTGGTTGCGGACATTTTCAACTGCAAGGTGGTTTAAAAACAGTGTAAATGCTGTAATTTTCAATTGATGTCTTGCCGGCGCGTTTTTATTATTGCCTAGCCGAGGGAATTTTTGATAGAGAGACAACGCCGGTTTGTTCCGGACCCGCAGCAGAAAATCCCCTTGGGATATCAACCTAAAAAACCTTACCTCTGCCACCAGGATCAAAAAGGAGAAAAGCATGAATATTCCGGCTGACTTGAAGTATGTGGACACGCATGAATGGCTGCGTTTGGAAGGCGAAATAGCGACCATAGGCATCACGGAGTTTGCCCAGGAACAACTGGGGGATATAACTTTTGTGGAACTTCCGGCTGTGGGGACACATCTTTCCGCCCAGCAAAGCATGGGTGCCGTGGAATCGGTAAAAGCGGCCAGTGATCTGTATTCGCCGGTATCCGGCATTGTGCTTGAGATTAATACAGCCTTGGAATCTTCACCTGAGCTGGTTAATAACGAACCCTACACCGGCGGTTGGATGATCAGGGTAAAATGCACCACTCCGCCCCAAGGGCTGCTTTCCGCCGGTGAATATGCCAAACTGCTTTAACGGTGAACGCCGTATCGAGCTTCGCGGCGTTCGCTCCAATATCATGCCAAGGATATAAACATGCCCTTTGTGCCCCATACCCCGGAAGAAACCCAGGAAATGCTCGCCTGCATAGGCGTGGATAGTTTGGACAATCTTTTTGCTTGTATTCCTGCCGGAATGCGGCCAAAGCATTTTAATCTGCCGGATGGATTGAGCGAATATGAGAGCTGCTCCAGGCTGGAAGACATGGCCGGACGCAATAAGCATCCGTCCATAAGTTTTATGGGCGGCGGTTTTTATGATCATTCCATCCCCAAAGCTGTGGACGCCCTGAGCGGGCGCGGCGAATTTCTTACCGCCTATACGCCCTATCAGGCCGAAGCCGCTCAAGGAACGCTGCAGGCCATTTTTGAATACCAGACTGTTGTAACCAGATTGATGGGAATGGACGTAGCCAATGCCTCCGTTTACGATGCAGGCAGCGCCTTGTTTGAGGCAGCCATGATGGCGGCGCGCGCCACCGGCAGAACGCGCTTTGTGCTGGACGAAGGCGTCAATCCGCTTTACCGTTCCATGTTGAACACGCTCACGGCCAATCTGTCGATGAAAATATTGACCATAAAACGAGATAAAACGGGCCTGCCTGACCTGAATGCATTAAACGGGGCCATTGACGGTCAGACTGCGGCGGTCATGGTGCAAAACCCCACTTTTTTCGGCAATGTGCTGGATTATACCGATCTTTTTCAACAGGCCAAGACTGTGGGAGCGCTTTCCGTACTTTGCGTTTATCCGGTCATGCAGGCCGTGCTGAAAACTCCAGGCGAGATGAGGGCGGACATAGCCGTGGCCGACGGCCAATCCGTGGGTCAACCGCTTAACTTCGGCGGACCGTATTTGGGCATGATGGCCTGCTCCAAGGCCTTGATACGCCAGCTTCCCGGACGCATAGCCGGGCGTACGGTCGATCTTGAAGGTAAAACCGGCTATGTGCTTACCTTGCAGGCCAGGGAGCAGCATATCCGCAGGGCCAAAGCCACCTCGAACATCTGTTCCAACCAGGCCCTGTGCGCGCTGCGCTCGCTTATCCATATAAGTTTGCTCGGGCCTGAAGGACTAATCAAAACAGCGGAACGCAGCCTTGAACTTAGCCGTTATGCGGAAGCTAAACTTTGTGCCCTGCCGGGGGTAACAAGACTGAACAATGCGCCGTTCGGCAATGAACTCGCCCTACGACTGCCCGGCCCGGCAAAGGATTTTTACGCTTCTCTGGCACGTGAAGGAATTATCGCCGGGACGTTGCCCGGTCATTGGTATGAGGGAGAAGAAAACACCCTGCTGGTGGCCTGTACGGAAAAGAATACCGAAAGCCAAATAGACCGGTTCGCCGCAGCTTTAAAGATGAGGATTAAACCATGAAAACCATCTTTGCCCAGTCCTCTTCAGGACGTAAGGGCGTCATTCCGGCCAAGCCGGAACGCACAGCTGAGGACATGCTGCCTAAGTACCTCCTGCGCCGCACTCCCCCGCGTATGCCCCAAGTTTCGGAACTGGATGTGGTCCGGCATTTTACCGCTCTGTCCAGAAAAAACTATAATATTGACAACAACTTCTATCCTCTTGGCTCCTGCACCATGAAATACAATCCCAAATTCATGGAATACGCGGCCTCCCTGCCCGGCTTCGCCTTGATGCATCCCTTGCTGGCGCAGCAACCGGGTGGTGAGAGCATGACCCAGGGGAGTCTGGAGGTCATCCATGAAACCGAACGCCTGCTTGCCGAGGTAACCGGCATGGCGGCCTTTAGCCTTCAGCCCATGGCGGGGGCCCAGGGGGAACTGACCGGGGCGCTGCTCATCGCCGCTTACCACAAACATAAAGGGAACAAAAAAAGTAAAATCATCTGCCCGGATTCCGCCCATGGCACCAACCCGGCCACCGCCGCCCTGGCCGGTTACGAGGTAATCAATATTGCCTCTAAAGATGGTGTGCTGGACCCGCAGATACTGGGGAACGCCCTGGATGATTCTGTAGCAGCCCTGATGATGACCTGCCCCAATACCTTGGGATTGTTTGAAAAACACCTGCCTGAGCTGGTGGAAAAACTGCGTGCTTCCGATGCCCTGCTTTATTATGACGGTGCCAATTTTAATGCCATCATGGGGAGAATGCGCGTTGGTGATGTGGGCTTTGATGTAGTGCATCTGAATTTACACAAGACCATGGGCACTCCGCATGGAGGCGGTGGTCCAGGCTCAGGGCCGGTGGGCGTTTCTGAACGCCTCGTGCCTTTTCTGCCTGGTCCGTGCGTGTATAAAAAAACGGACGGTTCCTTTGCCCTGCAAGATAATCTTCCTCTGTCCATAGGCCGCGTTACTCCCTTTTACGGACATTTCGGCGTTTTCATAAAAGCTTTGGCCTATATGCTCCGCCTGGGCGGCCATGGTCTGGCCAGGGCTTCGGATTTCGCCGTACTCAACGCCAATTATATGCGTAAACGCCTGGAACGGGTTCTGGAAATACCTTACAACGAAATATGCATGCATGAATTTGTAGCTTCCGCCTCCGCTTATGAGACTCACGGAGTCAAGGCTTTGGATATAGCCAAGGCCTTGCTGGAACGGGGCTATCATGCCCCCACAGTATATTTCCCGCTCATTATCAAAGAATGTCTCATGTTTGAACCGACAGAAACTGAAAATAAGGCCACCCTGGATAAATTTTGCGATGATCTAATCGAAATCCTTGAACAAGCCGAAAAGAACCCAGAGAACCTGCGCGCCGCGCCTGTAAATCTGCCCGTGCGCCGCTTGGATGAAACAAAGGCCGCCAGGGAAATGGTTCTGGTTGATGAAGTGTAGCCAACGTTTGACCGGGGCCGGCCATACCGGCGGAACTTTTTAATTATAATTTTATTTTTGGAGGGGGTATTATGCGCCAAATAATATCTATTTTGACCATATTCATGCTGACTTGCGGGTTGACGTCCACAGCCCCGGCGGCCACCACAGTCGAGTTGATTAAAAGAGTAGAAAGCTTTGATTTTCTTGTGGATTATTCTTCCAGCATGAAAGGCAAACTGCCCGGCACAGGAGAATCCAAAATCAATGCCGCAGGCAAATTAATTGATACGCTGAGCAACCTGATCCCTGATGGCCTGGACTACAAAATAGCCGGCATTCATACCTTCGCCACAGAAGGAGAGGCGCTTGAATACAGCCCCTATTCCAAACCTGGTCTCAGCAGCGGCGTTGTGAATCTGCTCAGACGATATCCGGCGGGCAGTAAAAGTTCCCTGGGCAATGGTTTTGATTATTTTGCCCCGGCCTACAGTGATATGCCGCGTAAAGGCGCGGTGATCGTCCTGACCGACGGCGAGTATAGTAGTGGGCGTGATTCTTTGAACGAGGCAAAGATTTTTTATCTCACCCAACCGGACATGTGTCTGCATTTTATTTCTTTTGCCGACAACCAGAAGGCGCAGGATCTTATTGACAGCATGGCCTTCATCAGCGAGTGCAGCGTCTCGGTTATGGCAGCGGAATTGCTCAGCAGTGATACCGCAGCCGATGACTTTGTCCGTAAAGTTTTTTATGAAGAAAGGGTGGTGGAGATAGCCCCGCCCCCGCCGCCTTCCATTCCCGCTCCCGTTGCCCGTCCGGCCGCGCCTAAAATCAGACCTGGTGCCCTGGATTTTGTCTTCATGAGTCTGCCTTTCGACTTTGACTCCTCGGCCTTGACCGCGAAAACAGTCAATGTGGCTGATGCCGTGTTGCGCCGCCTGCAGCAAGAACCGGAATATTCGTTGCGCATTGACGGCTATACCTGCACCATAGGTGATGAAAACTACAATATCGGCCTTTCCAAGCGCCGGGCCGATTCGGTCAAAAGGTATCTGGTCAACGGCGGCATAGCGGCGAACCGCATCATTACCAATGGTTACGGCGAAGCCTCGCCGCGCTACGATAACAAAACCAGGGAAGGCCGCAGTCTGAACCGCCGGGTTGAATTCACCTTCTTTGTTACGGGAACGCCCGCCTCCCAGATAGGGCCGTCACAGCACCAAATTATGGTGCCCAACACACAGCAGGGAGGTTCCCCTCAAATTCAGGGGCAGGGTATGCCTCAACCTCAGGGGATGACGCAGCAACCACAACAACAGCAAGGCTTGCCGCCTCTGTACCAACGGGTGCCCCAGCCTCAGGGAAGAACGCCTTCCTCCCCGCAGCCTCAGTATCAGGGAGGACAATCCTCCCAATGGTAAAGACATGACAAATAGCTGCACAGAAAGGCCCGGTTTCCGCCGGGCCTTTCTGTGCAGAAAATTTGACATTTTATCAATTTAAATTTTGAGGCTGCCGCCCAATCCCCATTGGAGCAATTTAAGGAAACGCTGATTTATTCTCTTGAGGGTGCCTTGCTATGCCAGGGGGCGGCAAGGATAAGGCTATGCCCGGGTGAACATGCCCCTTTCTTATTCCCCCCAACGGGGTTTGAGGCGGAACCCCGAATTAATCAGTGTTTCCTTAAAATGAAATTGCTCTAAAAAACTTTTTAAGGACTATCTTTATGGATGAAAAAACACCAAAACCACTATGGATACTGGCCGTACGTGCGGATTTTTCCGCAGCTCACGCCCTGCGCCATTACCAAGGCAAATGCGAAGCCGTACACGGACATAATTTCGCGGTGGAAATTACAGTGCAAGGTTCAAAGCTTACTCCTGACACAGGCCTTCTGGTGGATTTCAAAGATCTGAAAACCGATCTGCAAACGGTTCTCTCCGGTCTGGATCATCAGGATTTAAACCGCCTTCCGGCCTTCACACGACTGAATCCCTCTTCTGAAAACATCGCCGCGCACATCTACCGTGAACTTTTGCCTTTGATGCGGGCTAGAGATGTCAGACTGCGCAGCGTGAGCGTGTCCGAAAAAAACGCGCAGACCGCTACGTATATGGAGGAATAATCCGGCAAAGTTAAAACAAAAATACCTTGAAATTTTAAACCCGCAAGGCTAAATATACCTGTTTTCAACATCAATACGGCTTATTCCGGAGGTAACAACATGTTTGCAAGTACTGCCTATGCCCTCGCTCCAGCTCCACAGGGCGGAGCCGATGCCGGCTTCATGGCATCCATCAGCGGTTTTATGCCCATACTCTTGATCATTGTGATTTTTTATTTTTTCATGATCCGGCCACAACAAAAAAAGGCCAAGGCGCACCAAGAAATGCTGCGCAGCCTGAAAAAAGGCGATGCCGTCATCACCAACGGCGGCATGTATGGACGTATTGTGGAATTTCAGGACGACATTGCGGCGGTGGATTTGGGCGAACATACTGTTTTTATTCTGCGTGGGGCGTTGACAGTTTTGTCTCCCAATCAAAAATCGCCTCTGCCGCCGCTTAAGGAAAAAATGAAAAAAAAGAAATCCGCCGCCCGCGCCGACGACGAAGCAGCGCTTAAAGAAACAGAAGATAAAAAAGAAGACAAAGAAGAATAAGCCTTCATCACCGGCCAATCTGTCCTGCCCCGCTGTATTGAACCGCCGGGGCGGGCTGGTGGGCGCGGCCTTCGGAGAAAGCGCGCATGAAACAGTATTTGCGACTGAGGTTGGGCTTGAGCCTATTTATCATCACCTCCACCACCCTTCTTTTACTGCCCAACTTTGCCGCTGTGCGGGAAAGCAGCCTGTGGAACGAAAGCGTCTTCAGCCGCTTTCTGCCTAAGCGTCAGGTCAGCCAAGGCCTGGATCTGCAGGGTGGCATTTACCTGACTCTGGAGGTGGATGTAAACAAAGCGGCAGAAAACTATTTGTTCCAGGCGGGACAGGAGATACGGGCGGCAGCCCGCGCCGATGCCATCCAGGTGACCACCCCGCGCCGCATGGGCGACAAACGTTTGGAATTCACCCTGCCGGACAGCGCCAAAGAAGAAGCTCTTGACGCCCTCTTGCGGCGAAGCTACCCCAACGGCGAATTGGATGTTGCCAAGCAAAACGTTTCAGAAGGCACACGTTTCCTCATCGGCTTCTCCTCGGAATACGCACGCAAACTGGAAGAAGGCGTCCTGGATATGGCCCTGGCCACCATCCGCAACCGCATTGATCAATTCGGCGTGGCCGAGCCAGATATTCGCAAACAAAGCAACGATAACCGCATTGTGGTGCAATTGCCGGGCATTGACGACACCCGGCGCGCTATTCAAATCATCGGGCAAACTGCCCACCTGGAATTTCACATTGAACACGAATTGTCCGGCCAAACCCTGTCCAGGGCGGCTCAGGGCATTCTTCCCGTTGACGCCCTGCGTTTGCCCATGCGGGAAGGCCGGGGCGAAGGCCAAATTATCGTACGGCGCGAAGCCGTCCTGACCGGTGAACAAATTGAGGATGCCAGGCAGAGCTACGATCGGGACAACCGCCCCAGCGTATCCATTACCTTCAATCCGCGCGGCAGCCGGCAGTTTGAACGGATCACCGGCGAAAACGTGAATAAGCGCATGGCCATAGTGTTGGATGGTGTGGCCCATTCCGCCCCGGTGATCAGAGATAAAATCACCGGCGGCAGGGCGGAGATTACCGGCAACTTCACTGTGGCCGAGGCCAATGATCTGGCCTTGGTACTGCGCGCAGGCTCGCTGCCCGCCCCGGTTACGGTGCTGGAGGAACGCACCGTCGGTCCCTCCCTGGGCAAGGCATCCATTGATTTGGGCGTCAAAGCCGCCGTCATCGGCGTTGCGTTGGTCATGGTCTTTATGCTGGCCTATTACAGCCTTTCCGGGATCATAGCCGTAACCATGACCATACTGGATATAGCCATGATTCTTTCCGGCATGTCCCTATTGGGGGCCACCCTCACCCTGCCTGGCATAGCGGGCATTGTGTTGACCATAGGTATGGCGGTGGACGCCAA
>JAITGZ010000048.1 GCA_031280335.1 Deltaproteobacteria bacterium
GTTCGCTCACGGCTTCTTCCATAAGCTTGTTGTTTTGCGAAGCGGCCCCCAGGCCGATATTGAGCGAAACCTTGACCAGACCGGGGATTTGCATGGGCGATTTATAGTTAAATTCTTTGCGCAGTTGAGGCGCCACTTTTTCGCGGTAGATATTTTCAAGACGTGTCATCTGCACTTACCTACTCAATGATTTTATTGCACTTTTTGCAGAAACGGACTTTCTTGCCCTGTTCGTCCTGGCGGAAACCCACGCGCACAGGGGCGGCGCAGGCTTCACACATGACCATGACATTGGAAATATGCAGGGGCATCTCTTTTTCCACAATGCCGCCCGGTTTACCGGCATAAGGGTTGCCGCGCGTATGGCGTTTGGCTGTGTTCACTTTTTCCACCAGAACGCGATCATGCTTGCGCAGCACCTTAAGTACCTTGCCGATCTTGCCCTTGTCCTTGCCTGTGACCACCATTACCTTGTCGTCTTTGTGTACGCAGTATTGCTGCATGGCCGACTCCTAGAGAACCTCTGGGGCAAGAGAGAGGATTTTCACAAAGTTTTTCGCCCTGAGTTCACGGGCCACCGGGCCAAAAATGCGTGTACCCACAGGTTCGCCCTGTTTACTGATCAGCACGGCGGCGTTATTGTCAAAGCGGATGTAAGATCCGTCGGCCCGGCGTACCTCTTTTTTAGTACGCACAATCACCGCCTGGGCCACCTCGCCCTTTTTGACCTTACTATGGGGCATGGCATCTTTTATGGAAACGATAATGGTATCGCCCACGGTGGCATAGCGGCGTTTGGAGCCGCCCGGCACCTTGATGCAGGCCACTTCTTTGGCGCCGGAGTTATCCGCCACCTCCAGTCTCGATTCAACCTGGATCATTCTGATGCTCCTAGACGGCTTTTTCCAGAATGGAAACTAAGTGCCAGCGTTTTGTGCGGCTCAAAGGACGGAACTCAATAATACGCACCTTGTCGCCCATGCCGCATTCGTTATTGGGGTCGTGGGCGGAAAACTTCTTGCGGCGGCGCACGTACTTTTTCACCAGGGGGTGACGCACCTGTGTTTCCACGCTCACGATGATGGTTTTGTCATTTTTGTTGCTGACCACAATGCCTTCGAGCGTCCGGCCCTTGGCGGTCTGTAAATTTATCCCGCTCATGGGTGTTTAAGCCCCCTTTTCCTTCAGGATAGTCAATATTCTGGCGATATCATGCCGCGCCGCCGGCAAGGCGGACACTTTTTCAAGCTGGGCTGTGGCATGTCGGAAACGCAGGCTGAAGAGATTTTCGCGGGCCTCCTGCAGGGCCTTGCGCAGTTCCTCCACCGACATGTTCCGCAGATCTTTGGCTTTCATTTAAAGTTCCTCCCGCAAAACAATCTGGGTTTTCACCGGGAGTTTGTGCGCGGCGCGGGTCAGGGCCTCTCTGGCCAAATCCATGGGTACGCCGCCAATCTCGTAAAGAATGCGTCCGGGACGCACCGGGGCGTACCAGCCGGCCGGAGCGCCTTTGCCGCTGCCCATGCGCACTTCCAAGGGCTTGGAGGTGTATGGATGATCCGGAAAAATACGGATCCATACACGGCCGCCGCGTTTTATGTGCCGCATCATGGCGATACGCGCGGCCTCAATCTGCTGGCTGGTTACCTTGCCGTGTTCCAGAGTTTTAAGGCCGACTTCACCGAAGGCGACGAAATTGCAAGTGGTGGCGGGGCCTTTGATGCGCCCCTTCTGCCATTTGCGATATTTGACTTTTTTAGGGCTGAGCATTGTTGTTCACCTCGTTGTCCATAAGCTCGCCTTTGAACACCCAGACCTTTATGCCTATGAGTCCGTAAGTGGTGTGCGCTTCGGCAAAACCGAAGTCAATATCCGCGCGCAGGGTCTGCAGGGGTACCCTGCCGTCGCGGTACCATTCTGTTCTGGCGATCTCCGCCCCGGCCAGACGCCCGGCGCAATTGACCTTAATGCCCTCGGCTCCGAACTTGCGGCTTATGGCCACAGTGCGTTTCATAGCGCGGCGGAAGGCCACGCGGCGCTCCAATTGCTGGGCGATGTTTTCGGCCACCAGTTGGGCCTCCACCTCCGGACGGCGTATTTCATTCACTTCTATGTTGAATTCACGGTTGAAACGCTTCTTCAAATCCGCACGCAACTTTTCAATCTCCACCCCTTTACGCCCGATGACTATGCCGGGACGGGCGGTGTGCAGAATAAGACGCACCTTGCCGCCAGCGCGCTCGATTTCTATTTTGGCGAGCCCGGCGCTGTAAAGCAGCTTTTTCACATAATCGCGTATATTGTGGTCTTCAAAGACAAAGGCCGGGTATTCCTTGCCGCTGTACCAGCGGGACTGCCAATTCTTATTGTACCCCAAGCGGAAGCCGTAAGGATTTACTTTTTGACCCATATGTTTTTCCTAGTTTGCGGCAAGAATCACGGTTATATGACTGGTGCGCTTTAAAATAGTGTTGGCCCGTCCCTGCGAACGGGGCATAAAGCGCTTCATGGTCGGCCCTTCATTGACCACGACCTGCTTCACCCTCAGACTGCCCACGTCTGACCCGGCCTGTTCCGCGTTGGCCAGGGCGGAACGCATCACCTTGTAAATTATCCCGGCGGCCTTGTTGGGAGTGAATTTGAGGATGTCCATGGCCTGCTCCACCGGCTGCCCGTTAACGTTGCGGGCTACCAGCAGCGCTTTGCGCGGCGAGACGCGTATGTATTTGGCGGTTGCTTGTGCTTCCATCTGCTTCACCCGTTATTTTTTGACCTTGCTTTTTTTGTCGGCTGCGGAATGCCCGTGGTAGGTGCGGGTGAGGGAAAATTCACCCAGTTTGTGTCCGACCATGTTCTCGGTAACAAACACCGGAATGAATTTTTTCCCGTTATGCACGGCAAAGGTCAGGCCCACCATTTCCGGCAGCACAGTGGAGCGGCGGGACCAGGTTTTAATGACCCTGCGGTCGTTATTGGCCTGGGCCGCGTCGACCTTTTTCATCAGGGAAATATCCACAAAG
>JAITGZ010000065.1 GCA_031280335.1 Deltaproteobacteria bacterium
TAAAATAGGCCGCCGCTTCATAGGAGTTTTCAGCCTTAAGGTTGACAAAACCCAGGCGCAGGTAGGCGGCGGCGTTGAATCTGGAGCGGCTGTTGAAATTTATGGCGGCGGTGGTGGTATCCTGTATCTCTTGATAATGGGCGACCAGATTGTCTTCATGCAGTAAAAAGGTCGCGTCCGCCAGGCGGTGCAGGGCGATTTCGCGCTGTTCGGCGCTCAGGTTGTGCTGTTTGAGCAGTTTGTTCAGCATGTCGGCGGCGGCGGCGTACTCTTTGGTGTCCATGAGTTCGGATACTTTTTTTGTTGCCGCTTCCGGATCCAGCGGAGGTTCCACTTGGTTGCCGAATTCGTCCACATACATGACGGTTTTGGCTGGCGTTTCCGATGTGGCGGGTACGGCGGACTGCGGGCGCTCACGGGCGGGATCGGGCGGAAGGGATGGCCTCGCGGGAACAGGGTTGGCTTGGGACGGGGGCGGAGTGGGAGGAAGGGCGGTGTCGGCCGTATTTTGTTCCTGATGTAAAGGAGCGGTTTGGGGTGGGCCTGGCTGGGGCGGAGGAGTGGCAGATTGCGCCGGGGGGGGCTGAATTTGACCCGCTGCGCCCGCCGAAGTGGGGGCGGCAGGCAGGGGCTGGGTTACCGGCGCATCCTGGTTTTGGAAATTAACGGATCTAGGAACGCGCAGCATGACCGGAATTTTCTGTTCCTTCCAGGAGGGATCACGCGCGGTATTTAATCTGGCCCGGTAAGCAAAGGGAGCTTCCACCTCATGGTAGTCTCCGTCTGCGTTCCCCTCCGTCGCGGAGGCGGCAAAGGCGGTCTGGGTCATGAAAAGCCTGAGTCCGAGCCAGGAAATAGACGTAGGTATGGCTTGAATCCCGGTTCTGTGCGCATGGGGTTCAGGTGAAGCGCCTGAAGATGGAGGCGTGGGCGGTGGCGGCAGGGCTGGCGGCATTTGCAGCGGGGGCCAGGATGGCAGCGGAGTTTCCGCATCCCCTGTGCCCTGTCTGAAGGCAGGATCACTCAGGAGTGAAGGGGATGGACTCAGGTTCTGTCCCACCGGCGGGGTAGTGGATGAGGGGCGCTCCGGGCGTCCTGATGCGCCTGGCGTGGGCGGGAGGGGAGGCTGCGCCTCTTTACGGGACGGTGTGGTATCCGCGTTTCCTTTTTCAGGTTCGGCCAGCTTGCGTGAAAAGACCGAAGAAGGCGCATCGGGAAAATTTCGTCCAGCTGGCAGCTCTGGCCTTACCGGGGCAACACTCTGCTTTGTGTCGGCACCGCCCTGTACTCCGGGCGCGGGGGATGGGCGGTTCGGCGGGGCGGAGGAAGATGTACGCGGCGATGAAACCATGGCCGGCTGCCAGCGGCGGCCCAGAGGGTCGGTGAACAAATCCACGTACAATACGCCTTTGTCCTGACGGGTGACTATATAACCGAAGGCGGAGGTTTTGAGTATAATGCTGATTCCCTTTTCATCCTGCTCAATGCCGTTGAATAATTCCGCGCCTCCGGACGCGGCCATGACAAAATTTCTCCTACCGGACGAAAAAGAAAGGATGACTGCCTTTGCGGCGGCGCGCTCCACGGAATCAATGCGGCCGTCCTCCGGCGCGGGCGTGATGATAAGACGCTCGCGTCCGGGCATATCGCGCCATTCAACGGAAAGAGCGTGCCCCTCCAGCCAAGGAATAAGCAGTTCCAGCATGAATGCGATAAAAAGAATTATTTTGCGGCGGCCAATCATCTCGTTCACAAGGCTGCATTGCGGGCAGCGGATCAATTTTACCAGGGTGTACCTTATCCCCTTCAAAAGCAAACCTGTCATATCAAATTATATCGGCATTTTGCAGATATTTTGCAATATTCATGCCGTAATAAGCCTTGGATACTACCCCAGGGCGTCCACGCCATATTTCAATGTTTTCAAAGCGCAATGCCTGTTAAATGTTATTCCAGGTTTCTCTTTTTTAGTTTTTCGATCAGGGTGGTTCGTTTTATGCCTAAAATTTCCGCCGCCTGGTTTTTCACCCCGGCGGAGGAGGCCAGGGCTTCCAGCAGCAGGCGTTCTTCCATATGATCCAAAAAATCTTTAAGATTCATGCTGTATTTTTCCAAGTCCGCCAAGACAGGCCAGGTAAAACCTTGTTGCTTTTCCGTTCCGGACTGTTCATTTTGCCCGCTGGAAAGGGGCGTACTTGATGCCTCCGTCGGGGCAGGCGGGGGTACCGCCTCAGATGCGCTCGGCACAGGCGTGGTAAGGGGTATATCTTTGACCTGCTCCAGAATCTTGGCAGGCAGGTCGTTCATGGTTATGATATCGGAATCGCACAGCACGGCCAGCCGTTCCATTATATTTTCCAACTCGCGCACATTGCCGGGCCAGTTGTAATATTCCAGGGCACGGCCTGCCTCAGGGGCGAAGGACAGCTTATGCCGCCCGTTTTTGCGGCTGAAGATGCTGATAAAGTAATCCGCCAACAGGGCGATGTCGCCGCCTCTTTCCCGCAGGGGGGGCAGATGGATGGGTATGACGTTCAGACGGTAGAAGAGGTCTTCACGAAAACGCCCTCTTTCCACCTCTTGTTCCAGATTACGGTTGGTAGCGGCCACCACCCGCACATCCACCTTCTTTGCGCCATTGCCCCCCACCCGCTCAATTTCTTTTTCCTGCAGCACCCGCAGTATTTTTACCTGCAGGCTCAAATCCATCTCGCCGATCTCGTCCAGAAAAATGGTGCCGCTGTCAGCCAGTTCAAAACGGCCCTGTCGGGAACGCAGGGCATGGGTGAAGGCCCCTTTTTCATGTCCGAAAAGTTCTGATTCCAGCAGGTCTTTGGGGATAGCCCCGCAGTTTATGGGGACAAAAGGCTTGTCTTTGCGGGCGCTGTATTGATGCAGGGCGCGTACCGCAAGCTCTTTGCCGGTACCGGATTCTCCGGTGACCAGAACCGTACTGTCCGTGGGGCCTACCTTTTCCAACAGACGAAACATATTCTTAAGCACGGAACTTTGTCCGATAATGCCGGTTGCGCTGATATTCATCCCACCTCCAGAAATGGCGGAAACGATCACTCTGTCAATATTATGACAGAATGAAAATATAGGGAAGGCTTCAGAGTAATTTTTTTAAATTTTTTAGAGTGGGCCGGGGAGAAAGCCAGTGCCGCGAACCCGGCGCAGCCGGGCGAAGCTAAGGAAACACTGATTTACTCTCTTGAGGGTGCCTTGCCGTTGTGCATAGGGATGGCAGAGGTAATAAAGCAACGCCTGGGCAAACATGCCCCTTTTGCCCCCTCAAACTCCCCCGGCAGGGGGCTGAGCCCCCTGAATCCCGCATACGTTTTTAGCCGCTTTGCGGCTGAAAAATAGTAAGGGGGCCTGGGGTGCCTTGCCATTATGCCAAGGGGCGGCAAGGATAAGGCTGCGCCGGGGCGAACATGCCCCTTTCTTATTCCTCCCAGCGGGGTTCGGGGCGGGGCCCCGAATTAATCAGTGTTTCCCTAAGGTTCAATGTCGCGGGGGCCGGGGGGAATCATTCCACCCGGATGGGGGGCAATAGCTCCAAATAATACTCTCAAATATCTCAAAGTGAGATTCTGTAAAATAACGTGCTACAGGGCCTGTACCGCCTTTTCAATGCGTTTGAGTCCCTCTGCGAGCGTGGCGCGGGGGCAGGCCGTGTTCAGGCGCATGAATCCCTCGCCTTCAATCCCGAAGCTGGTTCCGGAATTCAGCGCTACTTTGGCCTTTTCCAGGAAAAAAACCTCCAGAGCCTCTTGTCTGCCTAGGCCCAGTTCTTTGCAGTCCAGCCAGAGAAGATAGGTGGCATCAGGTTTGTAGGCCGCGATCTTGCCCTTGCAGCGCGTATTGAGAAAATCCACGGCAAAGTCCAGGTTTTTTTCAATATAGGCGTACAGTTGATTGGCGTAGTCGTCGCATTCCCGGTACGCCTTGACAAAGGCAAGGACGCCGAAAGGATTGCGACCTAGTTCGCAGCTCCGCAGCACGCCCTGGAAACGTGCCTGCAGACTCTTGTTGGGCGTGATGACCGCAGCCGTGCGCATACCGGCGATGTTGAAGGTCTTGCTGGGGTTGATGCCAACCACTGTGTTGGCCGCTATTTCTTCGGACAGGGTGGGCATGGGGATGTGCTTTCCCCGGAACACGTAGTCGCAATGGATCTCGTCGGAGAAGATGATCACTTTGTGCCGGAGGCAGATATCCCCGATCCGTTCCAGTTCTTCCCGCGTAAAAGCGCGGCCGGACGGGTTGTGCGGGTGGCAGTGCAGGAAGAGTTTGGTTCGAGGCTCAGCGGCCCGGCGCTCGAAATCGTCGAAATCGATGTGGTAGCTGCCATTTTTCCAGATCAGGCTGCAGTCGGAAGCCAGGCGATGGTTATATCCGGCCACCGCGTGGAAGGGCGGATAGACCGGGGTGAGCATGAGGACGGAATCCCCTTCTTCCGTGAAAGATTTCACCGCCAGCGCCAGGGCCGTGCAGAGAGACGGCACGAAATCCACCATGGAGGTCTCCGCCCGCCAGCCAAAGCGCTTGCGCATCCACTCCACCGCAGCCTGCTCGAAAGCGCCGT
Organism: Deltaproteobacteria bacterium; assembly: GCA_031280335.1. Lineage (GTDB taxonomy): Bacteria > Desulfobacterota > Desulfovibrionia > Desulfovibrionales > Desulfovibrionaceae > WRHT01. The sequence goes on from JAITGZ010000065.1 coordinate 4,592, forward strand.
CATCCGCATAGGGGTACCCATACGCGCCATGCCTGGCGAACTCCGTCACGGCGTCCACCACAACCTGTGGGCATTTGAAATCTGAGTCCGCCACCCACATGGGCAGGACGTCGGCAGGGTATTTGCGCCATTTTGAGCTGTCCGTGCCTCGCCGGTCGAAAACTTCGTCAAAATCGTGTTTCATAGGTAATGCCTCGTTTGGGCCGTTCTTTCAGGCCGGTCAAAAATAAAACATCTTGCAAGAAATCAGCGGATGCAGTCCTGCGGTAAAGAACACGGGCATGCAGGTGCGTTTCGCCATATGGAAGGAGGATGCCCGGCAGTACCCGCGTTGGCCGCAGTGGTTTCGCAGCTTCCCGTTTCGGACATGTTTCAACATGCTTCCGATTGCGCAGCCTTCGCGTTTATCCTGCCGGCCTTGGATAAAGGCGCGGATCACGGCCAAGGCGCGGGTGACGGATACAAACACCTTGAGCTGTTAATAGACGAAGTACTTGTCAATATCAATGTCTGCCGTTTGTCGCCAGAACGGCGTCGGAGCGCAAAGAGTGAATCTTGTTTTTTGCTCTTCAGACTGATATGGGTATGGACGGACAAGGAGGCGTATATGGCCGAGATTGTCAATTTTAACGCGCAAATTGCGCACATGGAGCATGTGGAAAAGGTTGTGCGGCAGGAGCAGGAACACGCCCAGACCTCCAGGCAGGCTTTGTTGCGGCAGGCCCCGCGTTTGCTCAGCAAGGATAAGGAGCAGGTGCGGGAGGCGTTGCCGGGACAAGGCGGCCGCAGGGTTGAGGATGAGGATCGTTCCGGCGGCGAAAAGCGCCATCCGGGCTCCAGGCATGAGCGCGGGCCGCGCAGAGGGGGAGAGCCGGAAGAAAAATCTGGGGATTTTCCTGCGGATGTCTGGTCCGGAAACATTGTGAATCTTAAAGTATGATTATGGTGTCTTTTCTGTTCCTTGCCTTTACTCTGTTGGAAATATTCGTACTTTTTCTGCTCTGGCGTTTTTTTCGCCGGCTCAGGCAGTCGGAGGATCTGTTGACCGATTTGCAGAACGGGCAGGCGGATTTACTGGAAAAATTGCAATTTAACGCCAATCTTGAAAGCGAGCTCATGAGCAGCTTCAAGCAGCGGCAACGGGAATTGCAGCAGTTGGATGAGCGGCTGCGAGAACACGCCGCCCAACTGCGCTCTTTGTTGGAGCAGGCGGATCAGGTGAGCCGTTCGCCGCAATTTTTGCGCGAACTCATCCTCAATGGGCATCGCCAGGGGCTGGCTCTTACGGAACTGGCCCGGCGCACCGGGCTGTCTGTGGACGAAGTGGAGCTGATTTTGAACCAGTAAACCGCTTCTATAGCATTTTAACTTTGAGGTCATACATTATTGGGGCCATTGCCTCAGCCCCATACTGGAATGTTTTAATTTGTCCATGATGGCAAGTCTGCGGCGTTATGGCGGCCTTCCATGTTGTTTCAGCCTTGTTCCCGGTCAAGGGCGCGGCAATTTATGGCTTCCGCCAAGTGTCTGACGGTGATTTCACCGCCTTCTTCCATATCGGAGATGGTGCGGGCTAGGCGCAGGATGCGTGTATAGGAACGGGCGGAAAGTCCGAGTTTTTGCACAGCATGTCCTAAAAAGGCGCTCTCAGCCTCCTTCAAGGCGCAGTGCCGTTCCAGCATGTCTCCGTTCAGAGCCGCGTTATTGCGGCAGGCTGTACCGGCGTAGCGTTTCTGCTGCAAACGTCTGGCCCGGATCACCCTTGTCCGCATGGAGGATGAAGATGTACCTGCTTTTTGCAGGCGTAAATCCGCGTATGGGACAGCGGGAACCTCTACATGTAAATCCAGGCGATCCAGCAGCGGACCTGAGAGTTTGGCCCGGTAACGCCGCACGTCCTGGGGCGGACAGGCGCAGCGGCGGCTTATGTCGCCGTAGTAACCGCAGGGGCAGGGGTTCATGGCCGCCACCAGCATGAATCCCGCCGGATAACTGACGCTCATGGCGGCGCGCGCAATGGTTATTTTGCCTTCTTCCAGGGGTTGGCGCAGTACTTCCAGCACGCTTTTTTGAAATTCAGGCAATTCATCCAAAAACAGTACGCCGCAATGGGCCAGGGAGATTTCGCCCGGCCTGGGGTTGGATGTGCCGCCCACCATACCGGCATTGGAGGTGGTATGGTGGGGAGAGCGGAACGGTCGCCTGCGCAGCAGGGGTTCCCCAGGGCGAAGCAGGCCGGCGACGCTGTAAACGCGCGTTGCTTCCAGGGCCTCTTCGAAGTCAAGCGGAGGCAAAATACCCGGTATGCGCTGGGCCAGCATTGTTTTTCCGCTGCCTGGCGGCCCGATGAGCAGTATGTTGTGTCCTCCTGCGGCCGCCAGTTCGATGGCTCGCTTGGCGTGTTCCTGCCCTTTGACCTCTGCAAAGTCAAAGGCGAAATCAGCGGCAAAATTTTCCCGCAGCATGTCATGATCCGGCAGTGTCGGCTCTAAGGGATGCGCCAGAGCAAAAAAATTGACCGCCTCCAGCAGGCTGTTTACGCCATAAACCGCCACTCCCTGTACTACTGAGGCTTCTTTGGCGTTGGCCTGGGGCACAATCAGGCCGTGCGCTTTTTTTTCCGCCGCCAGCATGGCTACCGGCAATACGCCCGGCACTGGGCGGAGTTCGCCGGTGAGCGACAGCTCTCCCAAACAATAAAAACCTTCCAGATTTTCAGGCGCAAGCTGGCCGACTGCCGCTAAAAGACCAAGAGCCAGGGGCAGATCATAAGCGGAACCGGCTTTGCGGCAATCCGCCGGGGCCAAGTTGACGGTAATCTTGCCGCCGGGCAGTTTAAAAGCGCAGTTACGCAAGGCGGTGAACACCCTGCCGCTGGCCTCTTTTACCGCGCCTTCAGCCAGTCCCACCATGTTGAAGCTGGGCAGGCCGCCGCGAGTGAAGTCCGCCTCCAGCTTGACCTCAAACGCTTCCACCCCCCGCAGGGCCGCGCAAGATACTCTGGCGATCATTTTTACCGTCCGGTTAGAGCAAATTTTAGAAATGTTAAGGCATTCCAATCTTTCAGTCGGTGGATCCGCCAAAGGGGAGGCGCCGTTGGCGGCCTTTCAGGTTGTTTCAGCCTTGCCGCGCTGAAAAAGCACAGCGAGGAGGTTCGGGGGGATTCATTTCCCCCCTCAAAGAGAAATTGCCGTAAAGATGATTCAGTTACAGCTTTGAGCGTGGGCATAGATAATTATTTCTCATCTTGGCCGTAATATGTTTTGTACCAGTCAATAAAACGGGTTAGGCCGGTTTTGAGATCTGTTGTAGGCGCAAAGCCCAGATCCGCAGCGCTGCGCTCTATGTCGGCAAAGGTCGCATGTACATCCCCCGGCTGCATGGGCAGGTATTCAATAATTGCTTTGGTTCGCAGCAGTTCTTCCAGGGTGTTTACGAAATCCAGCAGTGGTATGGACCGGCTGTTGCCTAAATTGTATATTTTGTACGGCGCGGAGCTGGACGCCGGGTCTGGAGTACCCCCGGCCATCCAGTCCGGATCGGGCGCTGCCGGACGAAAGAGGCAGGCCATGACCCCGTTTATGATATCGTCAATATACGTGAAATCGCGCTGCAGCCGACCTTGGTTGAAGAGTTTGATGGGTTTGCCAGCCAGGATGTCGCGGGTAAAAGAAAAATAGGCCATATCAGGTCTGCCCCACGGCCCGTAAACCGTGAAAAAGCGCAGGCCGGTGCAGGGGATATGGTATAAATGGCTGTAGGCATGAGCCATAAGCTCATTGGCCTTTTTACTGGCCGCGTACAGGCTGGCCGGGTGGTCGGCCGGAGTGGAGACGTTGAATGGAATATGGGAGTTAAGGCCATATACGGAGCTGGAAGAGGCATAGACCAGATGCTCCACCGGGTATTGCCGGCAAGCTTCCAGAAGATTGCCGAAACCCAGCAGATTGCTTTGGACATAGGACTGCGGGTTGCTAAGGCTGTAGCGCACCCCGGCTTGTGCCGCCAGGTTGACCACATGGGTGAAACCCTCCGTGGCGAAGAGGCGGTGTAAAGGGGCGTCCCCAGCCATATCCAGCCGCTGGAAACGGAAATTTTTGTATTGTTTTAACTGTTTAAGCCGCGCTTTTTTTAGTTCGGGAGCGTAATAGGCGTTGAGATTATCCAGGCCGAAAACGCGCCGACCTTGCTCCAGGAGGGCGCGGCAAAGAAAAAAGCCGATAAAGCCGGCGGCACCGGTAACCAGAATGTGCATGGCGGTACTTCCCGTTAGGACAATTTAAAAATGAAATTGCTCTAAGTTTACATACGGGGCAGGTTTATGCTGGCAAGGGACGAGCGTAGGTAAAGAATGGCCGCTTCCACTTTGCCGTGATCGCGCAGCATGCTTTGCGGGTCAGGCAGCAAATGCACCAGGCGACCGGACAGTATCCTGCCTTGATAATGTCCGAGGCCGGCGGCGGAGTAAGGACTGTTTTCCAGAGATACTTGCCCCAGGATGATTAAAATGCGGCACCCCAAGTGGCGCAGGAAACGGATGAAAATATCCCCTTCAAGCCTTTTTTCTTCTGGAGCGAGTCCAGGAAGTTGCAGAGGCAAAAATGAGCTGCTGCCTTTGGGTAGGTTCAGGCTGCGAATGATGCGCTTAAAAAGTTCGCGCCGTTCGGGATCGCCGTCTTCCAGCAGATCGTGCGCCAATTCCATATAGGTCCAGATTATGGGAGCCGGTTTTATTTTCTCATAAATCTGCCGCCACGGTACGGGCAGGCTGTCTAGTGTCAAAGGGGCGGACGAAGCTTCAGGTATGGCCTGGGGATAGGGAGGATCAATTTGGAGGGCGGCGCTGCGGGTTATGGCATTTGGCGGGGCCAGGGGGGAAGTCTTTTCGGCCTGTTGGGCGTATATGCGGGTATCGGCTTGGGGGGCGGCGGTGTTTCGCGTATGTGTGGGAGCGGCGGCGGTGGCTCCAGGGCGTGGGGCCGGCGCGAGGAAGAGGCGTATGATCTCTGCCGCCTTGGGG
>JAITGZ010000077.1 GCA_031280335.1 Deltaproteobacteria bacterium
AGGCGTCCTGCGCCGTTTGAATCGATAGTGCCGTCTTTTTTGAAAAATGCCCGATGGAAAAACATGAGCAAGCTCAAAATTGACCAGGGAGAGCTTGCTCATGAAATATGCGGGTTAGGTATGGTGCGCCACGGCTTTGGATAAAGTTTGAGCAACCCAGTTGTTAAGGCTAACGCCGCTGCGGGCTGCTTCCAAGGCTATTCGCTGATGTACCTTGGGGGATACGCGCACATTGAAACGCCCGGAATATGCCTTCTCCGGCGTTTTTCCCTCTTCAGCGCAAAATTCCAGATAATCTTCAACAGAATCGGCAAAAGCCTGTTTCAGTTCATCAATGGAACGCCCCTGAAAGGTAATTATATCCGTAAGGTTCACCACCTGTCCGTGAAAAATATCGGCTTCAGGGTCGTATTCAAAACGGCCATGATAGTCTTTATAACAAGGTAGCATTATTATGGCCTTCCTTTATTTTTTATACTTGCCGGAAAACACGGCTTTGCGTTTTTCCATAAAGGCGCCTGTGCCCTCCTGATGGTCTTCCGTGGCGAAACAGTGCCCAAAGACAAAAGACTCAAAGCGGCAGCCGGAGCGCATATCCATGTCCAGCCCGTGGTTGATGGCCGCTTTGGCCAGACGCACGGCGGTGGGGCCGTTTTTGTTGATCTCCGCCGCCAGTTTTTTGCAGTAATCCATCAGTTCGGCATGGGGGACCACCGCCTCGCACAAACCTATGCGCAGGGCTTCATCCGCCTTGATGTTTCTGCCGGTAAAAATAAGGAGCTTGCCCATGCCCCTGCCCACCAGCCTGGGCAGGCGCTGCGTCCCGGCAAAGCCGGGGATTATGCCCAGGCCCACTTCCGGCTGGCCGAAAACGGCTTTTTCCGAGGCTATTCTGATATCGCAGGCCATGGCCACCTCTGTGCCGCCGCCCAGGGCATAACCGTTGACCGCCGCTATGACCGGTTTTTCAAATTCCTCAATCCGGCGCAGCAGGGCCGTGCCCGCATAGGCATACTTTTTGCCTTCTTCCACATTCATCCTGGACATATCTTTGATATCGCCGCCGGCAATAAAGGCCTTTTCGCCCGCGCCGGTGAGAATGAGGGTATAAACGTTTTCATCCTGGTCCAGAAGTTCCAGAATCTCGTCCAGTTCTTCCAGCACGCGGTAATTCATGGCGTTCAGCGCCTGCGGTCGGTTAAAGGAAACAACGGCGGTCTTGTCCGTTATCTCCAGCAAAAAATTTTCCCAATTTTTCATACCATTTCTCCTGGTTATTTTGGGTTTGAAACATTCTCGATTTGGCAATCTCAAATGAATCTTTCGGTGAACACTGATTAATTCGGGGCCCCGCCCCGAACCCCGCTGGGGGGGGGAATAAGAAAGGGGCATGTTCGCCCCAGGCGCGCCGGCAGCGGCGTAAAATATCCGCGCTGTCATCGGAGGAGCCGTCATCCGCCGAGAGGTGCCAGTTTTGATGGATTTTGGCCGCGAAGGAATCCAGTTGATCGGGCGGAAAGGGAGCGCCGTTGCGCACGCCCGTCAGCAGGGTGACATGGAGGGAAGAAAGATCCGCTAAAGACGCGAAACAGCCCTGTCCCCCCACAGGAAACAAGGCTGTTTTCGTAAACGGCAAAACCGCGCCGGCCCTTGCGGGGGGCGCGCCAGACGGCGTTGTTAATGTGTGTAGCAAAAAGCCGGCCAAAACTACCCGTTTGACCAGCGCTTCTCAAAATTTTTGCTGCCAGCTTAATCACACGCATACCTCGACACATAAACCAGCATTTAGATATCTGGCACTGTTTTTTTCCTTTGTAAAGATATTTTTCGCCTTGCCGTGTCCAGGCTTCACGCCGGGCAGCGCCAAGGCAACGAATAAATGGAAACCTGATCTACTAAGGCTTGACTAAGCTCCTTGTTTGTTTTACATGTATAGCAAATAAGGAGTTGAGTCATGTTAGCTCTAAGATTACCCGAAGAAATTGAAACTCGTCTTGATGCCTTGGCAAAAGCCACCGGCAGGACCAAGAGTTATTATGCCAAAGAAGCGATCATGACCCACCTGGAAGACTTAGAAGACGCATACATGGCCGAAGCCGCCTACCTGCGCTTCAAGGCTAGCGGAGAAAAAGGGATCCCTCTCGAAGAAGTGGAGCGTCGCCTTGGCTTGGCAGATTGAATTTAGCCCAACAGCGAATAAAGCATTAACTAAGTTAGCGATTGATACACAAAAGCGCATTGTCCGATTTTTACGTGAACGCGTCGCTGATATGGATGACCCACGCAGCACGGGAAAAAGGCTTGTAGGGCCTGCTCTATACGGTTTATGGCGCTATCGTGTCGGTGATTATCGCATTTTTTGTCGTATCGAAGACGAAAGAGTTTGCATTGTTGTCATTGAGATTGGTCATCGGAGCGATGTGTATAAAGGCTGAGGCAGTAGTGAAGCCCTGAAGGACTTCACGTCTTGCGCCCCGCCGGGGACGGATACCCCGCCCTTTGGGGCGGGGCCTTGCTGTATCCGATCTTACGGCCGGGGTCTCAGACCACAAAGGAATAGAGGATGAAATTGCTCTATTCTATGACTCCAAGGATTTTAAGCTTGCGGTGCAGGTAACTGCGTTCCAGCCCTATGGCCTCGGCCATTTTGCTTATGTTGCCGCCGAATTCCCGGTGTTTTTCCTCCAGGTAGCGGGCTTCAAACAGGTTTCTGGCGGCCTTGAAATCGCGGCTGCGCAAGCAGTCTTCCCCCATGTCGCCGGGCGGTTCCGGCCGGGGTAACGCGGCCGGGGCTTCGTCCGCCGGGTCCGGTTCAGCGCTCCGGCCCGTCCAGGCCATGCTGCGGCCGCTTATTTCCGGGGGCAGGTCCAGGGTGCCCAGGGTCTGCCCGCTGTGCATAATGAGCATACGTTCCACAAAATTGCGCAGTTCCCGCACATTGCCCGGCCAGCGGTAGCGCAGGAGGGCCCGCCGGGCCGAGGCGTCAAAGCTCATGGGTTTTAAGGCGTAATCCTTTTGCAGCCGCCGGGTGAAATAATCCAGCATGAGCAGTATGTCTTCGCCCCGGTCACGCAGGGGCGGCACACGCAGCGGGAAAACGCGCAGGCGGTAATATAAATCTTCCCGGAACTCGCCCCGGGCAATGGCCTGTTCCAGGTTCTTGTTGGTGGCGGCGACCACGCGCACATCCGCACGAATGGTCTTGCCGCCGCCCACCCGTTCAAAGGTGCGTTCCTGCAGCAGGCGCAGAATCTTGGCCTGGGTTTTGAGGCTCATGTCGCCAATTTCGTCCAGAAAAAGCGTGCCCAGATGGGCCAGTTCAAACTTGCCCGCCCGGGCGCTCTCCGCGCCGGTAAAGGCCCCCTTTTCGTGGCCGAAAAGCTCGCTTTCGATCAGTTCTTCCGGAATAGCCGCGCAGTTCACCGCTACCAGGGGGTGTTCACGGCGTCTGCTGCGCGTGTGGAGGTAACGTGCGGCCAGTTCCTTGCCCACGCCGTTCTCGCCTGTAATCAGCACCCCGGTATC
>JAITGZ010000120.1 GCA_031280335.1 Deltaproteobacteria bacterium
CTGGAGCGGCGAATACGTGGCCGGCAGATGAAAAGGCTCGAGTATGCCATAGGACACAGTAATGCCTGAACCGCGTATCCGTTACGAGACCAATGAACTGCGCCTGCTTTTCGAGGTGAGCCAGGCTCTGGAAGGGGCCACGGACATATCCGATCACCTGGAAACGGCCCTGGAGCTTACGGCCCGCTATACCGGCATGATGCGCGGCACCTTGACCCTGCTTGCGCCCAACGGCACGGATATTGTGGTGGAGGCGGCTTACGGCCTGAACGAACGGGAGCGTAAACGGGCCAGATACAAGCTGGGCGAGGGGGTAACCGGGCGGGTGATCGCCACGGGCAAGCCCGTGGTTGTGCCCAAAATATCCGAAGAGCCGCTTTTTCTCAACCGCACCGGGGCCAGGGATTTAAACCGGGACGAAATATCCTTCATCTGTGTGCCCATCATCGTGAACGGCCGGTCCGTGGGGGCCCTTTCCGCCGACCGCCTCTTCGCCGACCCGGTGCGGCCGGAAGAAGACGCGCGCCTGCTCCAGGTGCTGGCCTCGCTCATTGCCAGGGCGGTGCAGGTGCGCCTGGATTTCAACGCCATGCACGCGGCGGTGGTGGAAGAAAACCGCCGCCTGCAAGAGATGGTACGCGGCAAGTTCCACCCTTACGGCATTGTCGCGGTCTCCGCCGCCATGCGCTCGGTGATCGAAGATCTGGCCCAGGTCTCCAATTCCAACGCCACCGTGCTGCTGCGCGGCGAAAGCGGCACGGGCAAAGAATTGGCTGCGGGCATCATTCATTCCAACAGCCCCAGAACCGGACGCCCCTTCATCAAGGTGAATTGCGCCGCTCTGCCCGAAACCCTGGTGGAAAGCGAGCTCTTCGGCTACGAGCGCGGGGCCTTTACCGGAGCCGCCGGCAGCCGTAAAGGCCGCTTTGAAAGGGCCCACGGCGGTACGCTTTTTTTGGACGAAGTGGGCGATATGAGTCCCATGACCCAGGCCAAATTGCTGCGCGTGATCCAGGAACGCGAATTTGAACGGGTGGGCGGCAACGAAACCATCAGGGTGGATGTGCGCCTGGTGGCCGCTACCAACCGCAGCCTGGAAGAAATGGTCACCGCCGGCACCTTTCGTCAGGACCTCTACTACCGCCTTTCCGTTTTTCCCGTACTCATACCGCCCCTGCGCGAACGGCGCGACGACATCATGCCCCTGGTCAGCCACTTTGTGGAAAAAGCCGGCACGGCCAACGGTCGCAAAATACTGCGCATTACCTCCCCGGCAGTGGATACGCTGCGCGCCTATGCCTGGCCGGGCAATATCCGCGAACTGGAAAACGTGATTGAACGGGCCGTTATCCTGAGCGGGACGGACGGAGTAATTGACATTCAACACCTCCCAGCCTGGATGCAGGGACAAGGCCGTGAAATAACGGAAGCCCCCCCGGAGGGTAAACTGGAAGACGCCGTGAACGCCCTGGAAAAACGCCTGATCATCGACGCCCTGGAAGCTTGCGGCGGCAATATGTCCAGAACCGCCGCCCAACTCGGCCTGACCGAACGCATGATGGGCCTGCGCATGAAAAAATACGGTCTGGCTTACAGAGCCTTCCGTAAATTCGCCAAAGAAAATAAAGGATGATTTTTGGGGGATTACCGATCTTTATGCGTTGGGCAGCAAGGCGACACGGGTAGTGTTCCCGGCAGCCTTTCTCAGCACATGCCGGGCTTTTTCCAAGATTGTAATTTGGTGTGGGGAATTGTGTGGGGAAGAAAAAGCGGCTATGGTTGACTTTGCCATAACCGCTTGATTTCCCGGTGGGCAGTACAGGATTTGTGAAAATTCACTAACAGCGCAAAACTATTCGATAAATTTAAAACTGTGAAATTTAGATTACCCCCGGAATTACCCTCGAAAAATTCGGTTTCACTGATACAATTCCGGACACATTTTTGCCTTTTTCTTTGATTTTCCACGGCGGGGGCCACATATTTTGCAACTATAAGGCGGTTATTTCCAATTCACGCACACAAGACCGTCAATTGTTTCAAAATGTTTAAGGTTGTTCGTCACCAGCGTATAGCCGCCCACAAGGCAAAAGGCGGCAATCAAGAGATCCGCGTCTTCAACCAGAGCGCCGCGCCGCCGTTGGACGGCATACAGTCTGGCCGCTTCATCCCATACCGGCTTATCCATTTTGTCTATGAAAAAATTGCGGCACAGGTCGTCGAAATCATTAAGTTTGACCGTGGCGTTGCTGTACAAAAGCCCGCGTCTGATTTCATAATATGCTATGGGCGGAATAACGCATTTGTTGCCTGCGGCGAGTTGGGATCGAAGCGTGGAGCAAGCTTGATCATCGTCCCTCAATATATAGGACAAAATATTGGTGTCCAGCGCAAAGACGGTCATAGATCAATCTCGCGAGTGATATTTACGCGCCTGCTGATGGCTTCATCAAATTCCGGCGGGAGTGGGCCGGTTTCCTTCATGCGCCGCCGGAACCGCTCGAATGCCTGAAGTTGCCTTTGGGCATTCAACTCCGGCTCCGGTTCATCAAAAACCGTGATGATGGCGCGGCTTCCGTCCGGGAGTGTCGGGTTCCCGAGAGGGATGATTTTGCCGTTTTCGACATATCCTTGGTAGGCTTGCATGATTATCCTCGAATTTAGTTTATTGTTATTATCTCTACCGTGTTGATTTTTTTTAATATATTACTGTCTAGTCAGACTGCTATACTGTGGAGATAGAATTGCAAAAATATCTTGTCTACGTTTTCTGATTCTAAAACAAAATATTTTATAAAATGCATCTTCTAAATATGAATCATTTGCATCTTGAAATTTTTTATGTCTTTTTCCTGTCCGTTCATCTTCTATTCCTTTGTGGTCTGAGACCCCGGCCTTCAGGCCGGATATAGCAAGGCCCCGCCCTGAAGGGCGGGGCGCAAGACGTGAAGCCCTTCAGGGCTTCACTACCGCATTTCTATGAATTACAGCTTTCCTACAATCCCCATAAATTCATCCAGCGCGTACGCGCCGTCAATGCGTAGCTCCCTGTTCTGAAACACCATGAAATACCTGTAGTTGTCGCCGGCCTTGTCCGCCCATTTACGACCCAGGCGCAATTTGGCCGCGCTGTCCGAATTGTCGCGATCGTCGCCCTTGGCCTCAATGACGACAATTTTGCCGCTTGCGGTCAACACAAGAAAATCGGGATAGTGGTTGATGAAGCCGTTGATGCAAAAGGAATACTCTTTTCTTTCGGCGATCTTATGCCACCACGCGACGTTATCCAGGGCGGACACTGCGGCGATGAGTTCGCGTTCGAAATTGTTCATGGACGCTTCCGAGGCGTATAGCGACTTGTCCAGAGAACCGCCCGTATCGGCGGGAGTGATAAACTTCGGCAGTCTGTAAGTTGAACGGCAAAAGACAAGGCTTGTGTCCAAACTGTCCTGAAAGCATTTTTCCCGATAGACATCCAGCAGGCTCTCCACCTTGTCCTGTATTTTCCAAGCAAAGGCGGAGGGAGAATTTGCCAGAGAGGCAAGCGTATCACCGGACATATTGTCCACAATACGGCGCACATACGCTCTCAGATCGCGGGATTCGACGCAGTTCATGGAATTCTTCCGCTCAATTTGCCCGTGCAGAACATCCGCCCAGAGGGCTTTTTTCGTTTCCTCCGGCTTGCCGGCAATAAGCCCGCGCACATGGCGGCTTTCCGTTTCGGTCATTTTCTTGTATTTCGGCACGGCCTCGCCGTCGGCGGCAAGGTCAACGGCATACAGATCCTCCGCCGACAGGGAAAAATTGATCCGGGTGTCTTCATTTTTCAGGGTGAAGCCGGCGGAAAGGTTTTCCTTGTTAAGTCGAGCGTATGTTTCCTCGTGGAACAGATCCGGCTCGGTCTTGACAAAAAATTGTGGAAGCTCCAAGGCCTCGGCCTCCGCCTGAAAGGCGGGCCGCATGAAAAACTGATTCATTTTTTCCCCCAACACGCCGTCCGGCAAGCCCGCCGTCTCACCTTGCCCCACCGCGTCCTCATAGTCCGCGCTTTGGGCCGTCGCCTGCCGGATCATATCCTCCGCCGCCGGAGAATATGTCCCCTGAGCGCTTTCCGCCGCCTGCCGCTCCAGTTCACGGCCGACCTCGGCAAAATCGACTCCCTGCAATTCCTCGGCTTCCGTTGACGCCGCGGACAGCAACGGGAGTTGTTCCGGCGGGGCGGGCGGCGGCGCGTCCGGCCCGTCTTCCGCATCGGATTGCCTCGGCTCACTCACGCGTACATCTTTTTTGCTGAATCCGGCGCGGTTCAGCCCGGCGACGATGTTTTCCAGCGTGTCGAAAAAAACGGCGGAACAGGTCAGCACATAGGAGAGGTTGAGCGGAGCGGCGTGTTTGCGGGCATACGGCTGCCGGAGGACGCGCCCGACGATCTGCTCCACATCCACTTTTGAGTTTCGGTTGGCGAGAGTCGCCAAAATATAGGCAAAAGGGCAGTCCCAGCCTTCTTTCAGGGCATTGACCGTAATGATGTAGCGGATGGAGCAGGAGGAGCTCAGCAGGTCAACATCTTTGAGTTCATTGATCTCGGATGTCTTTATGGCGATCCACTCTTTGGGAATACCCGCCTCAATCAGTTTTTCTTTCAGTTTTTCAAAGGTCTCCGCGTCTTCCCGGTCTCTGGATTGCGCCTGAAACAGGACAATGGGACGGATATACGGCCCGCCGGAGGCTTCCGCCGCCTTGGCTCCAGCTTCCAGTTTGCCGCGCAGTTGGATCGCGTCCACAATCACGTCTTTTTTGCTCCGGCGGTTGTACACCACCACCGGGAGCTTGACCATGCTCTCTTTCTTCAGCGCGCGGGCGTCCACAAAGGAAATGATGTTGCTGTTTTCTCTGGGCGTTGCGGTCAGATCCAGCACAAAGGCGGGGTTCAGGTTGCGCAGCATCTCCACGCTCAGGTCCGACCGGGCGTTGTGGCTTTCATCCACAATCACCACAGGGGCAAGTTGGTTCAGCGCCTGAATCAGGGCGGTATCGTCCACTCCTTCCACCAGAGTCTCCGGCGTGGCGTAGGTTTTGACGAAAGGCTCAAGCGCGCTGTTTTGCTGATAAACCTTGCGCCCGTCCTTTTTCTTGCTGCGCAGGGAGTCGTAACTAAGGACGCAGACGGAAAGCTGCCCCGCAACGGCGGCGGGGTTGAAATTGCGCCCGCTCAACAGGTCTTCTTTGGTGTAAACCTCCACCCGGCCGGAAAAATCGCGCTCAAGCCGCTGCCGGTATGGATGCCTGGGATTGGAAAGAGCGCGGACGGTCTGTTCCAGAATGGCGTTGGACGGCACCAGCCAGACCACAACCCTGGCTTTGCCTGGACACATGGCGTCCAGAACGACTTTGACCGAGGCGCAGGCCAGAAAGGTTTTGCCGCCGCCGGTGGGCACCTTGAAGCAGACATGCGGCGTTCCCTTGAGGTTGTCTTTGTAAGGCGGCAAACAATCCGGCGTGAGGCCGATTTTCACGTCCCGCTCCGCCCAGTGTTTGCGGTAGGCTGCGGCGTAATCGCCCGCAGCGTCCACGGCCTCCAGATAGGCGGCAAGGTCACGCAGGGCGTTTGTCTGATAACTGTTGAGTTCCACGGCCTTGTCCTACAATTTGGCTATATCGCGGGGAATTTTCTTGAAAATGACGCGGCACCGTTCCAGTTCCCCGGCGCTGAGGGTGTTGATGTCGGCATAAATACAACACGCGTCGGCTTTTGTTTGTATATTGCGCAAAAAGGCGCGATCCAGCGTGGTCAGCCTATTTTTCTCGTAATGAAAATAATACGCCGTGCCCTTATGGACGCCGAGCAAATACGGCTCTTCCGCTACAAGCGGCGGCAGGGGAATTTTTGTTTCCATAAACCAGACATATTCGCGGATTTTTTCCACGGGAATAGCTTCGTTGATGTATTTGTTCTCCAGCAGGAGCGGCTCACCCAAATCGTAAAAGCTGAAGCTCCCGCCCGTTCCTTCTACGCCCGCATAGCCGTCGATAACCCGGCGCACCCGCTCGGCGGTGATGCTCTCCGCATAGTCGTTCATTTCGACCAGAATGAATTTTCTGTCGCCGCCGTCCTGTTTGTTCAGGTTGAGAACAGCATGGCCCGTGGTGCCCGAACCGGCGAAGGAGTCAAGGATGATGGAAGCCTTGTCCGTGGCGATTTGAAGGATGCGCTCTATGAGTCGCGTGGGTTTGGGCGTGTCAAAGACGGCTTGCCCGCCAAAAACGGTTTTAAGCTCTTTCGATGCTTCATCGGTATGACCAACTTCCGCATATGGCCAGAGGTTCGTGACCATGCGGCCCTCAACAGCATCCAGATAACGCTTGCAACGAATTCCGCCTTTTCCCTTACTCGTGAAATAAAGAACAGGCCAGATGCCGTCATTATAACGTTTTCGGGTCTGCTCTTTTATCTCTTCAAAGGGACGGGCCAGCATGATCGCGTCAATGCTCAACGGAACTTTATCCGGCGCGGTTCCGCAGACAGCAACCCGTTTATCGTGGTCATCCAACCGGCGAAGTTCATAATCCGCCCATTCCCGCATAATGGACAGCATCTGCTCCTGCCCGTATCTCCAGTGGTTTCCGTTGACCGGGTACAGTAATTTTCCTGTCAGCGGATGCTGGATCGCATAAACCATGCCTGGATGGGTTGCAGCACCGGCTGCTCCCGCATCACCGGAACTCCACGGACGCGGATCATTATCTGGACTTTTATAGCGGGCATCCATTTCCGCCGTGCGCGGCAGTCTATTCGGCTGCCAATCTGGCATTTTGCCGTAGACCAGAATGGAGTCGGTTTCAGCAGGAATGCCCTTGGAGTCGTTGCGCGGCGAATAGGTGCGCTGCCACACGATATTGGCGATGAAAGAGCGCTGGCTATAAATTTCATCACAGAGCAGCTTCAAATTATACACTTCATTATCATC
>JAITGZ010000061.1 GCA_031280335.1 Deltaproteobacteria bacterium
TTTAACTTTGAAATTGCTCCGGCGGCGGTGCGCCAACCCCGCCGCCGGTTTGTGAGGCGTGGGAGAAATACTTTCGCCGTAAAGCGCCGGACAGGGCTTTCAAAGTCAGGATGTTTTAATTAAGTTTATTCCAACAGAGTAAAAAGGCAATATTTTAATTGCCGTGAAGGCAAAATGTTTATATTTTTCTTCAGGCGCGATAATATGCCGCATAATCCGCAACCGGGCCGCCAGCGCGCGCCCAGGAGGTTAACCCATGCCGCTTACCGGACCCAAAGAAATGTTTGCCAGGGCGTATAAAGAAGGTTACGCCGTAGGCGCGTTCAACGTCAACAACATGGAGATTGTCCAGGGCATTGTGGCCGCCGGGGCCGAAGAACAGTCCCCGCTTATCCTTCAGGTCTCCGCCGGGGCGCGCAAGTACGCCGGCCAGCCTTATATCGTCAAACTCATAGAAGCCGCCCTGCAGGAAAGCGACCTGCCCATCGTCCTGCATCTGGACCATGGCGGGGATTTTCAGATATGCAAAGATTGCATTGACGGCGGCTTTACCTCGGTCATGTTCGACGGTTCCCACCTGCCTTATGAAGAAAATATCGCCATCACCCGCCAGGTGGTGGAATACGCCCGTCCGCGCGGAGTATGGGTGGAGGCGGAACTGGGGCGTCTGGCCGGGGTGGAGGACGAAGTCTCGGCCGAAAAATCCATCTATACCGACCCCGAACAGGCTGCGGATTTTGTCCGGCGCAGCGGCTGCGACTCCTTGGCCGTGGCCATAGGCACCAGCCACGGGGCCTACAAGTTCACCGGTGAGGCCAAGTTGGACTTCGCCCGCCTGGAAAAAATCGGCCGGCTTCTTCCAGGTTTCCCCCTGGTGCTGCATGGCGCGTCCAGTGTGCCGCAGGAGTTTGTCGCCATGGCCAACCAACACGGCGGCAAGGTGGGCGGGGCCAAAGGCGTGCCCGAAGACCTGCTGCGTAAAGCCGCCGGCATGGCTGTGTGCAAAATCAATATTGATACCGACATACGCCTGGCCATGACCGCGCACATTCGCAAATTCTTCACGGAAAAACCGGCGGAATTCGATCCGCGCGGCTACCTGGGGCCGGCCCGCCAAGCGGTAAAGGACATGGTAAAACACAAGATTCGTAATGTGCTGGGTTGTTCCGGCAAAGCGTGATGCGCGGCAAGGTTTTTGGGGCGATGGCCCCCAAGTTCCGTGAGGGGGAGTGATTCCTCCCGAACCCCTTGCCGGTTATTTTAGGCTTGACCGTGGGGTGGTCTTGGGTGTAACGGCTTTGAGCTGACGGTTTGCGGCGGGTGCGCAGCGGGGTGTAGGCGCGTAGCTCAGGGGTAGAGCGCTTCCTTGACACGGAAGAGGTCAGCAGTTCGAGACTGCTCGTGCCTACCAGTTGTTTTTTTGCGCCCTGGCATATCCAGTCATATTTCAGCAGCTTCAAAGTTAAATCGTTCCGGATATTGTTCTTTCAGCTTGGCGGGAGGGTCGAACGTGGCCGGTGAGATGGTGCTTACGACAGAAGGCAAAAAAGTGGAGGCGCGCAGTCCGGAGGGCTTGGCGCTTTTGCGGCACAGCGCGGCGCATGTGCTGGCGGCGGCGGCGCGCCGCCTTTTTCCGGGGGTCAAGGTGAGCATAGGCCCGGCCATTGAAAACGGTTTTTACTATGACTTTGACTATGAACGGCCCTTTACACCCGATGATTTTCCGTCTCTGGAGGCGGAGATGCGCCGCATTGTCAAAGAGGACCTGCCTTTTGAGCGCAGCTTGTCCGGCCGGGCGGAGGCGGCGGTTTTTTTTCGGGAGCGGGGCGAGCCCTATAAGGTGGAACTGGTGGAGTCCATTGACGAGGGGGAGGAGATATCCCTTTATACCCTGGGCGATTTCGCGGATCTTTGCCGCGGCCCGCATTTGGCTTCCAGCGGACTGATCCGGGCCTTCAAGCTGCTTTCCACAGCCGGGGCGTACTGGCGCGGCGATGAAAAAAATGCCATGCTTTCCCGTATTTACGCCACAGCCTTTTGGAGCGAGGCGGATTTGGCCGCGCATTTGGAACGTCTTGAAGAGGCCAAAAAACGGGATCACCGCAAGCTGGGCAAAGAGCTGGGGTTGTTTGAATTTCATGAAGACATGGCCCCCGGCATGGCTTTTTGGCTGCCCAAGGGCGCGCTCATGCGCGCCATTTTGGAGGATTTTTTAAAGCGCGAGCATCTGCGCCGGGGCTATGAACTGGTGCAGGGGCCGCAGATTCTGCGGCGCGAGGCATGGATTAAGTCAGGCCACAATGACTATTACCGCGAAAATATGTACTTCACGGAGATTGAAGGCGATTCCCATGCCGTCAAGCCCATGAACTGCGTCGGGCACATGCTCATGTATGGCTCCTCCACGCGCAGCTATCGCGATTTGCCCTTGCGCATGGCCGAGTTGGGGGTGGTACACCGGCACGAAAAGAGCGGGGTGCTGCACGGTCTTTTGCGCGTACGCCAGTTCACCCAGGATGACGCGCACATCTTCTGCGCCCCGGAGCAGCTTGAAGATGAAATCCTGGCGGCCATTCAGTTCATACGCGATATTTTCGGACTGTTCGATTTTGAATACACCCTGTCCGTGAGTACCAGGCCCTCCAAATCCATAGGTTCGGACGAAGCCTGGAAACTGGCCACGGACACCCTGATCAAAGCCTTGGAGCGCGCCGGAGCGCCCTTGGTTATAAATGAGGGCGAAGGGGCGTTCTACGGTCCCAAGATTGACTGCCAGCTCACGGACAGCCTGGGCCGCAAGTGGCAGTGTTCCACCGTGCAGTGCGACTTTACCCTGCCGGAGCGTTTTGATCTGCGCTATGTGGACAGGGACGGCGAGCGCCGCCGCCCGGTCATGGTGCATCGGGCCATTTTGGGTTCCCTGGAGCGCTTTATCGGCATCCTTATTGAACACTCCGGCGGCAGGCTCCCCACTTGGCTCGCGCCGGTGCAGGCCAGGATTTTGAATGTAACCGCCGGGCAGGAGGATTTCGTCCGCCGGGCGAAAGAAAGCCTTGTCCGCATGGGACTGCGTGCGGAGAGCGATTTGCGCAACGAAAAGTTGGGCTATAAGGTGCGCCAGGCCCAGGTGGACAAAGTGCCTTATATTTTGGTGGCCGGGGATAATGAGGCGCAAAGCGCGACTTTGAATGTGCGTTTGAGCGGCGGCGAAAACCTGGGACAGAAGAACCTGGAGGAAGTGGCGGCCCTGATCCGGGCCGATGCCGCCGAACCCTTTAAACGAGGAGGCATGGACTATAGTTTCTCTTAACAACCCTGTGAAGCCCAGGCGCGAAGTCCAGCAGGACAGCGTGCGCCGCAACGAGCAGATCCGCGCCCATGAGCTGCGGGTCATCGGTGAGGAAGGAGAGCAGCTTGGCATTTTATCCCGGGCTGAAGCCATGACCATGGCCCGTGAGGCCGGGCTGGATCTGGTGGAGGTGGCCCCCAATGCCGAGCCGCCGGTCTGCCGGATAATGGATTACGGCAAATTCCGCTACGAAGAGCAGAAAAAAAAGCAGGAAGCCAAAAAGCGGCAGGTGGTGGTGCAGATCAAAGAAATCAAACTGCGCCCCAAGACCGATGAACATGATTACCAGACCAAACTCGGGCATATCCGCCGGTTCATAAGCGACGGCGACCGTTGCAAGGTAACCATTTCTTTTCGCGGACGCGAAATCGTGCATAAAGATCGCGGCGAAAGCATGCTGACTAAAGTGGTGGAAGATACCAAAGATATAGCCAAGGTGGATCAGGAGCCTAGAGCCGAAGGCCGTACCCTGCACATGCTCCTGGCCCCCCTGCCTAAAAAATAAATTGAAATGGCGTTTGGGTCGGGGCCGCCCCCGGTCTCTCCCCGCCAAAGGGTTTTTAAGGAAACGCTGATTTATTCGGGCGCTGCCCCGAACCCCGCTGGGGGGAATAAGAAAGGGGCATGTTCGCCCATGCGCAGCCTTATCCTTGCGGTAGCCAGGCGGCCTTGCCGCCTTACGGATAGCGACAGCATCGATGCCGCCCCCTGGCATAATGGCAAGGCACCCTCAAGAGAGTAAATCAGCGTTTCCTTAAAAATATCGAGGTGTTTGGGGGGAATCATCCCCCCCAAAAAAAATGGGGTTTGGGGCGATAGCCCCCAAAATCCGGATTCCTTGTTATGAAATATTCCTTGCCTAATTTTGGGTTTTAAAGCAGTATAGTTTACTTTTTATAATTATGGGAGAACCGACATGCCCAAGTTAAAGACCAGACGGTGCGCGGCCAAGCGTTTTGAACGCACCGGTTCCGGTAAATTCAAGCGCCGCAGGCAGAATCTGCGGCACATTCTGACCAAGAAAAACGCCAAGCGCAAGATGCGCCTGGGGCAGGACGCGCTGGTGGATTCCGCCAATCTGACGGCGGTGCGGCGTATGTGTCCGTATCTTTGAGCGGGCTTTTCATAAGGAGTATTTTCGATGCGTGTTAAGCGTGGAATGGCGGCGCATAAGCGCCACAAGAAATATCTGGATCGGGCCAAGGGTTTTCGCGGCGGCCGGAGCCTGCTGTACCGTACCGCCAGGGAGGCGGTGGAGCGGGCGCAGGCCTACGCTTTTCGTGACCGCAAGACCAGAAAGAGAGAGTTCCGCAAGTTGTGGATTCTGCGTATCAACGCCGGGGCGCGGGAGCATGGCCTTTCTTACAGCCGCTTTATGAACGGACTGAAAAATGCGGGCATTGTGCTGGATCGCCGGGTGCTGGCGGATATGGCCGTACATGCCAAAGAGGATTTCGCGCGTCTGGTGGAGACGGCCAAGGCCGGAAGCTGAGAGCGGGGGCGGGCAGGGTGCCGCGTGCCGTGTTTTTTACATGGGAGCCGCATTCATGGGGCTTATAGCAGAACTGGAAGGCCTGACCGCAGCCCTGCAGCAGGGTCTGGATCAGGCTGTTTCTTTGCCGGAGGTTGAGGCGCTGCGCGTGGCCTTTATGGGCCGCAAGGGGCGTCTGGCCGGACTGATGGCCCGGTTGAAAGAGGTGGATCCGGAGGATCGCCCGGCTGTGGGGCAGGCTGCCAATGCCGCCAAGCAGCGGCTGGCGGAGCTGCTGGAAGAACGTATTGCCCGGTTGAAAGCGCTGGCGGAAGGGGCGGAGGAGCGTTTTTTCGATCCCAGCATGCCCGGCCGGCCGCCGTACAGGGGCAGTCTGCATCCTGTTACCCTGGTGATGAACGAGCTTTGCTCCATTTTGGAGGGCATAGGCTATGAGGTGGTCTCCGGCCCGGAGGCGGAGACGGATTTTCATAACTTCGCGGCCCTGAATTTTCCCAAAGATCATCCGGCGCGCGACATGCAAGATACCCTCTATCTGGGCGAAGATCTGGTCATGCGCACACATACGTCGCCCATGCAGGTGCGCTCCATGTTGGCGCACAAGAAGCCCCCCCTGGCCGTGCTGGCCCCGGGCAAGGTTTACCGCCGCGACTTCGACCTCACGCATACGCCCATGTTTCATCAGGTGGAAGGTCTCTTGGTGGGGCAAAACATTTCTTTGGGCGATTTGCGCGGCACTTTGGCCTATCTGGCGCGGGAGCTTTTCGGCCCTGAAACGCGCCTGCGTTTTCGTCCCAGTTTTTTCCCCTTTACCGAGCCCAGCGCGGAGGTGGACCTTTCCTGCATGTTCTGCGGGGGATCGGGCCGGACGGATGGAGGAACCTGCCGGGTGTGCAAGGGCGGAGGCTGGCTGGAAATTCTGGGCAGCGGCATGGTTGACCCCAATGTTTTCAAGGCGGTGGGCTTTCCTGAGGATTGTTCCGGTTTTGCCTTCGGCCTGGGGGTGGAGCGCATTGCCATGCTCAAGTACGGCATTGGGGATCTGCGCATGTTTTTTGAAAATGACGCGCGTTTTCTGGAGCGCTTTTAAAAGCCCGGCTTGGGGCGTGCGGGGCGGTGCGGCATATGTTGCTTAGTCTGCGTTGGCTGCGTGAATTCACGCCTTACGAGGGCACGGCGGAGGAGCTGGGCGCAAGGTTGACCATGCTCGGCCTGGAGCTGGAGGAACTGCGTCATCCCTGCCGGGAGATGGAAGAGACCCTGATAGGCCGGGTGCTGGAGTGCGTCCGGCATCCCAATGCGGATCATCTTTCTTTGTGCCGGGTGGACACAGGTGCCCCGGAACCGGCGCAAATCGTCTGCGGCGCGCCCAATGTGGCCGCCGGGCAGCATGTGGTGGTCGCGCCGGAGGGTTCATCCCTGCCGGGCGGGCTTAGGATCAAAAAGGCCAAAATACGCGGGGAGCTTTCCCAGGGGATGATCTGCTCCGAGCGCGAACTGGGTCTCTCTGACGAACACGACGGTATTTTGGTTTTGGAGGATGATATACTCCAGAGCGGGGGCGCTGTTTCGTTCAAGCCGGGGATGAAGGCGACGGAAGCCCTGAGGCTGGATACAGAGGTGCTGGACATCTCCGTCACTCCCAACCGGCCGGATTGCCTCTCTGTTCTGGGCCTGGCCCGTGAAATCGCTCTGGCCTTCGGCCTGCCCCTGCGTCTGCCGCTTCTGGAGCGGGAGGGGCTGGAAACGGATGCTTCCAGCCTGGAAAGCATGCGTCTGGAGGTGGAGAGCGGCGAAATTTCACCTTTCTATCAGCTGCGTTTGATCACGGGCCTGAGCGCACGGCGCGGCCCGGCCTGGATGCGTTGGCGTCTGCGCGCTTGCGGCCAGCGGGCCATCTATAACCTGGTGGATGTTACCAACTATATCATGCTGGAATTGGGCCAGCCCCTGCACAGTTTTGACTTTGACAAGGTGCGCGGCGGTCTGGTGCGCGTGGCCCTGGCCGGAGAGGGCGAGACGCTGTCCACCCTGGACGGGCAGGAAAGAAGCCTGACGGCTTCCGACATCACCATCCGGGACGCCCACGGCCCCATCGGCCTGGCCGGGGTCATGGGCGGGGCGGGCACAGCCGTGCATGGAGGCAGCCGGGCGGTGCTGCTGGAGGGCGCGGTATTTGATCCCTCGCGCATACGCCGCACAGCCAGACGGCTCAGCCTGCCCAGCGAAGCGGCCTATCGTTTCGAGCGTGGAGTGGATCAGGGCCTGGCCGCCTTTGCCTTGGAGCGGGCCGCCCTGCTCATTGCCGATCTGGGCGGCGGGCGTATGGAGCGCCGCCCCTTGCACCTGGAGCTTAAACCCCTGTCCAGGCCGGCTGTTTCCCTGCGCCGCGCCCGGGCGGAATCCCTGATAGGCGTGCCGCTGGAAGACGATTTTTGCCTGCGCGCGCTGACCGGCCTGGGCTGCGCCGTGCGTGCGCCGGAGCAGAGGGGGCGCGGGGGGGCTTTTTACGCTATGGGGAGCGCCGCGCGCGCGCCGGAGCAGGCCGGGGACGCGGGCTGCGACTGGTTGGTTACGCCGCCGTCTTGGCGGCACGACTTGGAGCGCGAGGCCGATTTAATTGAAGAACTGGCCAGGGTTTACGGGGTGGACCGCGTACCGGAGAGCCTGCCTAAAGTCAGCCGCCCGCTGGAAAAAGCCGGGCACCCCGAGCCGCTGCACAAGTTCCTTACCCGCGTCAAATTTTGGGCTGCCGGGGCCGGATTGAATGAGGCCATAAATTACAGCTTCATCGGACATAAGGATTTGGATTTTCTGGGTCTTCCCCAGGAGGGGCGGGTCAGTCTGCTCAACCCCCTGAATGCGGATTTGGATGTGCTGCGCCCGGCGGTTTTTCCCGGTCTTTTGAACTCCCTGCGGCATAATCTGGCCCAAAGCGTTCCCGGCTTGCGTCTTTTTGAGGTGGCCTCCGCCTTCAGCCGGGACGCGCACAGTCCTTACGGCACGGGGGTGGGCGAGGACCCGCGCCTGGGCTTGCTTTTTTACGGCGAGCGCCATAGGCAAGGCTGGCCTTTCAAATCTGAGGACGCGGATTATTCCGACCTTAAGGGCTGCGCCGAGGCCCTGGCGCAATGGCTGGGCTTGCCCGCCCCGGAATTTGACCTGGAGGAACCGGATGCCTCGCCCTGGTTTGCCCCGGCTGTGGTCATGCGCGTAAAGGGGGAGCGGGCGGGCTTTATGGGCAGGCTGAAGACGGACCTGGCCAGGGCCTGCCATGCGCGCAAGGCGGTCTGGCTGGGTGAGTTTTTTCTGGATAAGCTCCGTTCCGCCGCAAACGGGGGCAGGGCATCCTTCACGCCGCTGCCCGCATACCCGGCGGTGCGGCGCGACATTACGGTCATGGCCCCGCCGGATATGCGGGCCGGGAGCATGGCGGCGGCCATAAGGGACTGCCGGCCGGAACATATGGAAACGTTCTTTCTGCTGGATGTGTATCAGCCTGAAGGGAGTGCGGAGCGTCACCTGACCTGGCGCCTCATCTTCAGACACCCGGCGGGCAGTCTGCTGGACGCGGAGGTGGACAAGACGCGGGATAAGGTGGCGGAATTTTTGCGGCGCCGGTTGGCGGTAAGGATATAGAGCTGTTTGTGGGAGAGCCTGATCCATGTCTGAACGGGCCTACAAGATAGGCGAGGCGGCGCAGCTTCTGCAGCTTGCGCCATATGTCCTGCGTTTTTGGCAGACGCAGTTTCCGCAGCTCAATCCCGGACGCACGGGCAAAGGGCAGCGTCTGTACAGCGAGGCGGATCTGGATTTGCTGCGCCGCATCCATCATCTTTTGCATGAACGCGGTTTGACCATTGAAGGGGCGCGCAAGGTACTTCAGGATCAAGCGCAGACCAGAGGCCAGGCGCAGGCCGCGCGTGGCACCTCTCCGGCGGCGGGGGAGGCGGGCGAAGCGGCCTGGTACGCGGATGAGCTGGGCGCGCCCGGGGCGCAGATCGCGCGGCCCGCGCCAGCCCCTTTGGCCGGGCAGGAGCGCCGCGCGGCGGTGGAGGAACTCAGGGCCATCAGCGCGCTTTTGCGGGGTGGGTCATGATCCTTGCCCCTTCGTTGCTTTCCTGTGATTTCATCCGGTTGGGAGAGGAGCTGGCCGCTCTGGAGGCGGCCGGACTGCAGTGGGCGCATCTGGATGTGATGGACGGGCTTTTTGTGCCCAATCTCACCTTCGGGCCGCCGGTGATCCGGCGTATGCGCGAGGTCAGCCGTCTTTTTTTTGACGTGCATCTGATGATTGAGCGGCCGGAGCGTTCGCTCGCGGCCTATGCCGAGGCCGGGGCGGATATGCTGGTGGTGCATGTGGAGGCGGCGCGGCACCTTGCCCGCGTCCTGGCGGAAATTCGCGCCCTGGGGGTCAAGGCCGGGGCGGCCCTTAATCCGGCCACACCCCTTTCTGTGCTGGATTATGTACTGCCGGATCTGGATATGGTTTTGGTGATGAGCGTGAACCCCGGTTTTGCCGGGCAGAGCTTTTTGCCCCTGGCCTACAACAAGGTGCGCGCCCTGCGGCGTAAGCTGGACGAAGCCGGTTCGTCCGCCCTGATCCAGGTGGATGGGGGTGTGGATATTTCCAATGCCGCCTTGCTGGCGCAGGCCGGGGCCGCGGTGCTGGTTTCCGGCTCGGCCTTTTTTAAGTTTCCGCCCTATGCGGACAGATACAAGGCGTTCATGGCGGCGGTCGGCAGCGTTGATTCCGGGAAAAACTCCAGACAGGAGGTTTGATAATGCCTATTCGCAAAGATTTGGCCAACGCCGCGCGCGTTCTGGCCATGGACGCGGTGCAGAAGGCCGGGTCGGGCCATCCTGGCGCGTGCATGGGCATGGCGGACATGATGGAAGTGCTGTGGAACGATTTTTTGACGCATAATCCCGCCAATCCCAACTGGCCTAACCGGGATCGCTTTGTGCTTTCCAACGGACACGCCTCCGCCCTGCTTTACGCCGCGCTGCATTTGAGCGGTTATGACCTCACCCTGGACGATCTAAAAAATTTTCGCCAGATGGATTCCAAAACCCCCGGACACCCGGAGTTCGGCCTGACGCCGGGGGTGGAGACCAGCACCGGCCCCCTGGGGCAAGGTCTGGCCAATGCCGTGGGTATGGCCCTGGCGGAAAAGATGTTGGCCGCTTCTTTCAATCGGGATGAATTTAACCTGGTGGATCACTATACCTACTGCTTTGTGGGCGACGGCTGCCTGATGGAAGGCGTTTCGCACGAGGCTGCGGCCCTGGCCGGGGTTTGGAAATTGGGCAAACTGATTGTGCTTTGGGACGACAATGGCATTTCCATTGACGGTTCGGTGCAAGGCTGGTTTGCCGAGGATGTGCGGCAGCGCTTTGCGGCTTACGGCTGGCACACGGAAGAGGCGGACGGGCACGACGGTGAGGCGGTGAAAAAAGCCATTGCCAGGGCGCGCAAGGTCAAGGACAAGCCCAGCCTGATCTCCTGCCGCACCATCATTGGCTGGCCCGCGCCGTCCAAACAGGGTAAGGCGGAGTGTCACGGCTCGCCCCTGGGCGAAGAAGAGGTGGAGGGAGCGCGGCGGCAGATGGGCTGGAAGTTCCCGGCCTTTGAAATCCCTTCGGAAATCCGCCTTGGCTGGGATGCCCGCTTGGCCGGAAAACAGGCGGAAAAGAAATGGAGCAAGCTTTTTGAAGGCTATGAAAAGATGTTTCCGGCTGAGGCCAAGGCTTACAAAGATCGCCTGAAAGGTGAACGGGCGGAGAATTGGGCTGAAGATGTCCTGTCCCTGGCAGGTGATGCCCTGGAAGAGGAAAAAGACAAGGGCAAGGAGTATTCCCTGCGCTCTTTTTCCCGCAGTGTTTTGGGGCGCATTGCCGGAGCTGTTCCGGCGCTGGTGGGCGGTTCTGCGGATCTTTCCGCCTCAGTGGGGACGGCTTGGGAAGGAGCGGTGAGTTTCAGCGCGGATCGTCCGGAGGGCAGATACATCCACTATGGGGTGCGCGAGTTCGCCATGGGCGCGATCATGAACGGACTTTCCCTGCACGGCGGCTTCATCCCCTGCGCCGGTACCTTCCTGTCCTTTGCCGATTATGCCAAAAGCGCCCTGCGTCTGGCCTGTCTTATGCAAAGACAGGTGATCTGGATTTTCAGCCACGATTCCATCGGCGTGGGCGAAGACGGGGCCACGCATCAGCCGGTGGAACAACTCAGCGCCCTGCGCTCCATACCCCGGCTGAACGTCTGGCGTCCCTGCGGCGAAGTGGAGACCATAGCCGCCTGGCTTGCGGTCGCGGGAGAGACGGGACGTCCAAGCTGTTTGGTGCTGCCCCGGCAGAATCTGCCCCGGCCAAGCTATAAACGCACGGTGTGGAGCGAGAGCAAACTCATGGCCGAACCTTCGCCGGCGGAAAAAGCCTTTCTGACTGTGCGCCGGGGCGGTTATATTCTGCGCGAGTGTAAAAAAGGCAAACCTGATGTTCTGCTCATCGCCGCAGGGTCCGAAGTCTCTCTGGCCGTAGCAGCGGCGGAGGCATTGGAAGCCAAGGACATTCAGGCGCGGGTGGTCTCCATGCCCTGCGCCGAACTCTTTGACGAGCAGGAGGTAAGCTGGCGCGCCTTGGTGCTGCCGCCGGATCTGCGCGCGCGCGTGGCCATTGAGGCCGGCAGCGCGGATTACTGGCGCAAATATGTGGGTCTGGACGGCACGGTCATAGGTATGCGCGGCTTCGGCAAATCCGCCTGCATGAACGCCCTGTTTCAATACTACGGTTTCACGGTGGAAAATGTGGTCAAAAGCGTGGAAAAAC